>CANQNI010000071.1 GCA_947625175.1 uncultured Eubacteriaceae bacterium
AGTTGAAAATGCGCCAAGAGCCCCATAAGTACAGGTATGGCTATCTGCGCCAATAACACAATCTCCGGCAACTACCAAACCCTTTTCCGGAAGTAGAGCGTGTTCTATTCCCATTTCGCCAATTTCGAAATAATTATCTATATCCTGATCACAGGCAAAACATCTTACCTGTTTAGCCTGTTCAGCAGCTTTAATATCTTTATTAGGTGTAAAATGATCAGGCACTAAAGCGACTTTTTTATTATCAAAGACCTTATCAGCATCTATGTTTTCAAAAACATTAATAGCAACTGGAGAGGTAATATCATTTCCCATAACCAGGTCCAGGTCTGCCATAATCAGTTCGCCGGCCTTAACTTCTGGAAGTCCTGCATGGTCAGCCAGAATTTTTTGACTCATTGTCATTCCCATAGTTTTCCTCGATTTCTAAACCAGATGAAAAGCTTTCATCTGTTTTTCCATATCTGATAATAACTTATACTCTATTGAATCAATCAGAGCAATTAAACTGGCTTCAATTATATCAGTAGAAACACCAACTGTTGTCCAGATTTCCTCTCCGTCTGAACTTTCAATTAAAACCCTAACTTTAGAAGCTGTAGCCCCCTTATCAATAACACGGACTTTAAAGTCAGTCAGGCGCATATCCTCGATTGCTGGATAGAATTCTTCCAGGGCTGATCGTAAAGCGATATCAAGCGCATTAACAGGACCATCCCCTTCAGCTGCATGGATTACTGTTTTACCGTTAACATTAACCTTAACGATAGCAGATGCACTGAGTGTTTCTCCATTTTGGACTTTACTGCCAATTGTCTTATAGTCTTCTATTATAAAGAAAGGTTTAAAAGCTCCGAGTTCTTTTCGAATTAATAATTTAATACTACTTTCTGCACCTTCAAACTGGTAACCTTCATATTCAAGTTCTTTGATTTTTTCCATTACCAGTGTTGTTTCTTCACTTTGTTTAGTTAAAGACGGATCGATTTCATTAATCCGGTTAATAATAGTTCCTCTCCCGGCTACTTCACTCATTAAAAGACGGCGTTCATTACCTACTAAATCTGGAACGATATGTTCAAAAGATTTGGGATCTTTAAGAACGGCATCAATATGCATTCCACCTTTATGGGCAAAAGCAGATTTACCAATAAAAGGTTCTCTTCCTGTTAAGTTATAATTGGAAATTTCTGCTATTTTAATTGAAGCATTCGTTAGTTTTTTTAAACCATCCGGGTCGATACAATTATAATCAAGTTTTAGCTGGAGATTTGGAATAATAGCGGTAAGATTAGCATTCCCACAACGTTCCCCAAAGCCAAGAAAAGTTCCCTGAACCTGAGTTGCTCCAGCTTCAACAGCAGCAATACTATTGGCTACAGCAAGGCCTGAATCATTATGGGCATGTATTCCAACCGGAATTTTTATTTCTTGCTGAACTCGATTGATTATTTCAACAATTTCTGAAGGAAGGGATCCTCCATTCGTATCACAAAGTGTAAGAACAGTAGCACCACCTCTTTCAGCAGCTTTTAAGGTTTCTATAGCATAATCCGGATCCAATTTATAACCGTCAAAGAAATGTTCTGCATCAAAGATAACTTCAATTCCATTATCTGTTAGATAGCGAACACTATCTTCAATCATATTCAAATTTTCATCCAGAGTAGTATGGATTATCTTTTCTACCTGAAAAGGTGATGATTTTCCAAAAAGGGCAGCAACCTTGGCGCCAGAGTTTAAAATCTTCTGTAGATTATCATCTTCTTCTGGTTTAACTCCTGGACGTCTGGTTGAGCCAAAGGCACAAATTTGAGCATGTTCGAGTTCTTCGTTTTTTATTAAATCAAAAAATTCGATATCTTTTGGATTACTGCCAGGGTTTCCAGCTTCGATAATATCAATTCCAGCTTTATCAAGAGTATGGAGAATTCTGAGCTTATCTTCTACAGAAAAAGAAATTCCTTCAGCCTGGGCACCATCCCGTAATGTTGAATCGAAGATTGTAATTTTATTAGTTTCCATTTATGCCTTCGTATTTAAAAAGAAGGGCTCGAGGCCCTTTTTAATTTAAACAGTAACTTCTTCTTCCTCTTCTTCTTCGTTCCAGCTCATCAGGTCACGAAGTTCTTTACCGACTTTTTCTAACTGATGGTTAGCTTCAATTCTTCTTTTAGCGTTGAAGTATGGACGGTTAGCTTTATTTTCAAGAATCCAGGCTTTAGCAAAAGTTCCTTCCTGAATATCCTTCAGGATTTCTTTCATGGTTTCTTTGGTTTCATCAGTGATTAATTTTTCACCAGTAACATAATCACCATATTCAGCAGTATCTGAAATCGAGTGACGCATAGCTGCAAAACCACCATCATAAATAAGGTCAACAATAAGTTTCATTTCATGAATACATTCAAAGTAGGCACTTTCAGGTTCATAGCCTGCTTCAACTAATGTTTCAAATCCAGCTTTCATTAAAGCAGTAATACCGCCACAGAGAACAGCCTGTTCACCAAATAAGTCAGTTTCTGTTTCTTCTCTAAAGGTAGTTTCTAAAACACCGGCACGGGCTCCACCGATACCTAAAGCATAAGCAAGACCTATATCATGAGTGTCACCTGAATAGTCGCGTTCTACAGCGATTAAGCAAGGAACGCCTTGTCCTTCTTCAAAAGTACCACGTACTCTGTGTCCTGGTCCCTTTGGAGCAATCATAAATACGTTAACGCCTTCTGGTGGATCAATCATTTTAAAGTGAATATTAAAACCATGAGCAAAAGCAAGGTAATTGCCTGGTTCTAGATAAGGTTCAATTTCTTCTTTATAAGTTTCTGCCTGAATTTCGTCAGGAATTAGAACCATGATTATATCAGCTTCTTTAACAGCTTCCTTGGTTGGTAATACTGTTAAACCAGCTTCTTCTGCTTTTTTAATTGATTTTGAATCTTCTCTTAAACCAACAATAACATCAACACCAGATTCTTTTAGATTTAAAGCGTGGGCATGACCCTGACTACCATAACCAAGGATAGCTACTTTCTTACCATCTAATAAATCCAGATCACAATCTTTTTCATAATATAAAGTTGCCACTATAAAAACTCCTTTTTATTTATTAATAACAAAATTAAAGCCTCCCATACCATTGGTATGAGAGGCGAAATTTTCCGCTGTACCACTCTCTTTCGGAAGATAAGTGTTCCCTTTTTAGATCTATCAATCTTTTGCTTTATAACGTAAGCAATCCCGACTCATCTTACTCCTCTTTCAGATGAGCAGTTCACAAGAGATTTAATTAAAAACCGGTTTACCGGATCTCACCAACTCCGACTCTCTGTAAAACGTGTTGTTTTTAATTAGGCTTGATCATTACTTTTAATACTTTTAACAATTATAATGATTAGAAATTTTAAAGTCAATTACAGAAGTAATTATTAAAAGATTCTAACGTTTTTTAACAAAAAAATCTTCCAGAATCGTTCTGCAGTCGTCTTCATAAACACCTGAGATAACTTCAATTTGATTATCATAGGTCTTTAAGAGTTCTGTTTTACTTTCAACAGCCCCCATTTTGGGTTCGGTAGTACCATAGACAAGCTTTTTTATTCCGCTCTGAATAATTGCACCTAAGCACATCGGACAAGGTTCACAGGTTATATAAATTTCTGCATCCTTAAGCCGCCATGAATCTAGAAGATTAGCAGCCGTTCTGATTACATTAATTTCAGCGTGTGAAGTAACATCTTTACTTTGCTCTTTCCTGTTATGATCACGGGCTATAACTTTATTATTTAATACTAGAACAGCTCCAATTGGAACTTCGTCTTCTTCTAAGGCTAGCTTAGCTTCATCGAGGGCCATTTTCATGAATTTCCGGGTTTTTCGTAAAAAAAAGCCGGATTTTTCATCCGGCATAATCTCGTCACTATCTTCTTCTGCTTCTTGAGTTATTTCTTCTAAAGCATCGTTAAACTGAACTCTTTCTTCTGGTTGAGTCGGGCCTTCATGGATATCAATCATTGGTGGCTTTTCACCTTCGGCTATTGTTACTACTTCTTGAATATTCTTATCTTCCATTGGTCTGTCCTTTATTTATTAAAATTCTACCGGACATAGCTGGTATATTAACAGAACCATTTATCTCAATATCCTGATTATTAAGAATATCTTCATAGGAATTATATAAATTAACATTCACAACAGCATCTTCCTCATTCATATTAAGAAGAATAACTGCTTCTTTACCATCTAAGATACGTTTAAAACCATACTGTTCAGGCTGGATAAAAAGTTCTTCATAATAACCATCTTTTAAAACCGGATACTCTTTTCTTAATTTACCCAATTTTTTAATTAATCTATATAACTCATTAGCCTGATCAAAATTAATATTTTCATAGGGTGGTCTTAAATTCTGATCACTTCCCCATTCCTTTCTACCTTCAAGCGCCTGTTCACTACCATAATATATAGTAGGAAATCCTGGCATAGTATAAAAAAGAATATAGAGTGGTTCGAGAAGCTTTTTATCGCGGAGTGTTGAAGCTACCCTTTCAACATCATGGTTATCTACAAAGTTAGCTGCCGGAATTCCATGAACCAGGCCGCCGTTATGATCAAATAATCTTCTTATTGAATGGGCAATTTCAAAATAATTCTTGGAGTTTAAACTCGAATAAAGACCTTTATAACATTCGTAGTCTGTAAAGGAATCCAGATGACCATTTTGAACCAGTTCTTCATAGTTTCCTCCTACGATTTCACCAATCATTAGGAAATCATCTTTTTTACTATGAGCCATGTCAGCCAGCTCAGATAAGAATCCACGATCCATGACATTAGCAGCATCCATTCGGACCCCATCAATATCGTATTCTTCAATCCAGTAATTTAAAATATCTTTTAAATAATCTCTGACTTCCGGATTCCACAGATTAAGTTTTACTAGTTCATCATGTCCAGCCCAGTTATCATAGGAAAATCCATCATTGTATGAATTATTTCCCCAGAAATTGACATTGTTAAACCAGTCTTTATATCTGGAATTTTCTCTATTTTGTTTTAAATCCTGAAATGCAAAATGATCGCGCCCAACGTGGTTAAAGACACAGTCAAAAAGTATATCAAAACCATCTTTTTTTAACTGCTCTATCACTTCTTTTAAATCTTCATTGGTTCCAAGTCTATGATCAAGTTTTTTATAATCGATCGTATCATAACCGTGTGAGGTTGATTCATTTAAAGGTCCAAAAAGAATAGTGTTAATGTTTAAATCTTTCAAATAATCTGAAATCTCTAAAACTTTAGTAATACGATTAGTTGTTTTGGTTTCATCTCTCCCATTTTGGGGAGCTCCACAATAACCTAAGGTAAAAATATGATAAATATTTCTATCTGTTGCTTTCATAAATTTAAATTTTCTAGTTTAATTTATTTAAAAATTGGTATAACTAATTTAGAAGTTTAATCTAATAAACTAACTATGTCATACTAATATAAAGTTTATAATTTATCAATTCCAAGAAAAGGAGTAGACATGAAAAAACTACTATTAGCTTTATTGTTATCATTAGGACTCATTTTATGTTTTACCGCTTGTACATCTAGTTCAGATACCAAACCAGCAGATGAAACCAAATCTGAAGCTGAAGAAGAAGCTAAAATGGAACCGCCGGTTTCTGATGTATCTGGAGGAACCGGAATCCAGGGAACCTGGAAAGCTGAAGAACTCGATGGGGATAATCAGGAAATAGTTCAGTTAGCTTTAAATAGTGACAATACATTTGTTCTATATACTGGAGCTGATTCAGGAGAAAACGTTGATACAGCTACATCAATAGATGGTAAATATTCCTACACTGATACCGAATTAACATTAGAACCTGAAACTGAAATTGCCGGTGAAGATCCTGGGGTATTTAAAGCTGGGGATGATGGAAAGGTTGTTATGAAATATACAGTCAATGATACAACCTTAACATTAACTAACTCGGATAACGAACAGGAAGTATTAACTAGACAATAAGTAATTAAACTTATTTAAATCACTAACTCTATTTCAATAGTTAACCTATGAATGGTTAAGTTGAATTAGAGAATTTAAAAAAACCTCTATTCTTTAATAGGGGTTCTTTTTTTGAGAAAAAAAGAACCTGGATCTACCAAAGTAAATCCAGGTTCAAACATTAAGTTAACCTTAATTTGGCTGATATTAAATAATTAATGAAGGTATACTTTTATTGGAATCAGCTGGTCTGTTAAGGAATAGATCAAATTTCTTTTCAGTGGTTGGTAATTTAACCCCTAGAGCTGCATCAAATACATCATCAATGGTTTCCATTAATTTGAATTCTAATTCATTTCTTACTTCTTCAGGAATATCGTTAATATCTACCTCATTATCTTTTGGAAGTAAAATAGTACGAATACCACTTCTATGGGCAGCAATAACTTTTTCCTTAATTCCACCAACCGGCATAACTTTACCGCTGAGTGAAATTTCCCCTGTCATAGCAAGTTTACTGTTAACAGGAATTCCAAGAATTAGAGATGCAATAGCTGTTGTTAAAGTAACACCAGCACTTGGTCCATCTTTAGGAGTTGCTCCAGCTGGTACATGGATATGAATATCATGTTTGAAGAAATCAAATCCTGTCTGTTCTTTATCCAGTCTTGAACGAATGAGACTCATTGCTATGTTAGCACTTTCAGTCATAACATCGCCAAGTTGACCAGTTGTAATTAATTTACCATTACCAGGCATAAAGCCGGCTTCAGTAAATAGAATTTCTCCACCAACAGCTGTCCATGCCATACCGGTAACAACACCAGGTTTGTTAAAGTCAGCTGCTTTTTCATGGTATCTGGTTTTCTTGCCAAGGAAATCAGTTAGATTATCTTCTGTTACTACAACTTTTTCACAGTTTTCACCAACGATTTTCTGTGCAGCTACACGGGAAATCTTTGATAACTGTTTTGTAAGTCCACGAACACCAGATTCAGCAGTATAATCATCGATAATTCTACGAATAGCTTCATCGGTAATTTCAATCTGATCTTCTTTAAGTCCGTTTTCTTCACGGGTCTTTTTAATTAGGTGTTCTGTAGCAATATGGAATTTTTCAGTATTTGTGTAACTTGAAAGTTCAATAACTTCAGTTCTATCAAGTAATGGTGCAGGAATTGTACTTAGATCATTAGCAGTAGCAATAAAGAATACTTCTGATAAGTCATAAGGAACATCTAAGTAGTGATCCTGGAAAGTACTATTCTGTTCCGGGTCTAGTACTTCGAGCAGAGCTGCTGATGGATCACCCTGGTAACTACGTCCAAGTTTGTCAATTTCATCCAGGATAAATACTGGATTCTTTGAGTGAACACTGTTAATACCTTTAATGATTCTACCAGGCATAGCTCCAACATAAGTCTTTCTGTGGCCACGGATTTCGCTTTCATCGTCAACACCACCTAATGAAACACGGACATATTCACGTTCAAGTGCTTTAGCAATGCTTCTGCCTAGACTGGTTTTACCGGTTCCCGGAGGGCCAACTAATAACAGAATAGAACCCTGTTTTTCTTCTTTTAATTTCATTACGGCTAGGTGTTCAATAATTCTCTTCTTAACATCTTCAATACCGTAATGGTCTGAATCAAGAATTTCACGGGCTTTAGCAATATCGATAT
>CANQNI010000072.1 GCA_947625175.1 uncultured Eubacteriaceae bacterium
ATTATCTAAAGACTGATTTTTTGAACCTTCAGGAATTTCAGCTAAATCCGTAGAATTATTTGCATTAAAATTATTCCTAAATCCTCTCATCATTCCTCCGGAAGTTACCTCAGATTGCGCTTGAACTTTACTGCTTTTATTATTAATACTTAACTCATAATTTTGAGAAATTTTAATTTCAGGTGAACTTATAATAATATTACTAAAATTATATGGAACAGTTTTTTCCAGAATGATATTACCGTCAGATTTAAGATTAATTATAGAATCTTTATTGCCTTGGCTACTTGTCATTATTATTCCCTGAGATTCAGAAGTAAGAGAGGTTTCCATTCCCTCCCCGTCAAAAGCCATAATAGTGGCTCCGTTTATAGTACAGTTACCACCAGTTTCAGTTGCTACGTCAATTGCACTATTAAGTCCCTGACCACCAATATTAATAAAAATATTTCTACCATTTAAATTAATATCTCCATTTGAATCAAGTCCATCAGAGTCCTGGCCAAAATCAGGTTTTATGGTGTTTAGTTAAAAATAAAATGCAAACTACTAAAAATCTAACTAAAATTTTAAAATTCTGATTATAGAGTCATCAAAAAAAGATAGAAATAAATCAAATTTTAATTTATTCCTACCTTAATTTTCTACGATGATAATTTAAATTAGTTTACTTTTTGAAATCGTGTTCTGAAATTCAATTTTTTTGATAGTTTATCAATTAGATTAGTTGTTCTGGTTGCGAGTTTTTCAGCTCTTTTAGGTTTACTTAAATAGGAATATAAAATAAATTCAACAATATAAATAACAAAGGTAATTATTATTCCAGCAAAGTTTAAATAAACCAGAAAGAAAAATTGGTTAAAAAAGATATAAGCTACAAAGAATAAAGTAACAATAAAAACCATCAAGCATTTTCTTAAAAAATTAAAAGGAACACTTAATTTATAAATTTGCATATAGCCTACAAACAAAATAGAAAGTAATGCTATAGTACTGGATTCTTCCCAAAACGAAAATATACTAGTAAAAATGGTTGCAAGAATAATTCCAGTAAAAGCTGTAAGTCCGGCTGGAAGAGCATAAAATAAAACATTAGTAAAGAATTTACCTTCTACTAAATCGTCATTAGGTTGTAAAGCTAGGACAACCGAAGGAATTCCTATTGTAACTGAGTTTAATAAAGTTAATTGTATAGGAGCAAAAACATAAGATAAACTCAGAAAAAGATATAAGAAAACCGTTAAAAGTGAGTACGTAGTTTTTGATAAATATAACGAAGCACTTTTTTCTAAATTATTAATAATTTGTCTTCCTTCTGAAATAACAGATGGGAGTGAGGCAAAGTTAGAATCTAAGAGAACAAGACTTGCAACAGAACGAGAAGCATCACTTCCAGAAGCCATAGCAATACTTGTATTTGCTTCTTTTAACGCTAAAACATCATTTACTCCATCTCCAACCATAGCAACAGTATGACCTTTTTCTTTTAGAGAAGAGATAAAATCTTTTTTCTGTTCTGGAGTTACTCTACCGAAAACACTATATTTTTCTATATTTTTATCAATATCTTCTTTTGTTTTAAGTTTAGTTGCATCAATATAATTATTATAGGTATCAAGACCAGCTCGTTTGGCAATAATTGAAGCAGTTTTAGCATCATCTCCCGAGATTATTTTTAAGTTAACACCTTGATCTTCAAAGTAATCTAAAGTCTGAGGTGCTTCTTTACGAATAATATCTGAAAAAATTAGGAATGCTATAGGTTTTAAATCATCGGGTAAGTTAAAATCATTTGTTTTTTTAACTGATTCTGCAAGAGTTAAAACTCTGTCTCCTTCGTCAACGTATTTTTGAATAATTGAAGAGTACTTTTCAAATTCTTCCCCAAAAATAAAATTCCCTGCTCCTAAGATAAAGGTTCCATCTTTTTTTTCATGAAAGCTAAGCCCACTGTACTTTCTAGCTGAAGAAAAGGGAATAATATGTGTTATATTATTAATCGGTTGTTCAGTATAATTTTGAGCAGCCTTTCTAATAGCATTAATTGTTGGGTTCTGATCTTCCAGGGAAGTAACCAGTGTCTTTAAAATTTTTTTAATATATGCTTCAGAATAGTTATCAAGAGGAAGAATTTTAATCAGATTTAACTCACCTTCGGTAATGGTTCCCGTTTTATCAAGACAAAGCGTATCTACACGAGCTAAGGTTTCTGTAGCACTCATATTTTGTATTAGTGTATTTTTTCTGGAAAGTTTTAAAACTCCAACTACAAAAACAGTACTGGTTAAAACGACCAGACCGCTTGGAATCAGGGAGATTAAAGCTCCTGAAACGGATATAATAGTTTCTTTAAAACTAATATCGAGGAGGTAAAACTCTTTAAAATACATTATTAGTCCAATAGGAACCAGGAGAAAGGCGATCGTATAGATTATTGTATTAAGAGAGCTTTGAATTTCTGAACGATCTTCTTTATATTTTTTTGCCTGAAGTGAAAGTTTACCAGAATAACTATCTTTTCCTACGTTGGTTACATATGCTTTTCCTTTACCACTGATAACAAAACTTCCGCTTAAGAGTTTATCATTCTGTTCTTTTAAAATAGGATTACTTTCCCCAGTTAATAACGATTCATTAACTTCCAGACTTCCTGAAAGTAATATGGCATCAACAGGAATTTGTTGACCAGCACTTAAAACAATAATTTCATCTTCAACTAATTCTTTATCCGGGATATTTTGTTCAAAACCGTCTCTAATTACGTTTACTCCAGCTCGGGTTAGCAAAGTTAATTTATCAATTTTTTGTTTTGCTTTTAATTCCTGAAATATTCCAATAAAAATATTAGCTATAACTATTCCAATAAATAGAAGATTCCTATACGAGCCTACATAAATTAAAAGACCGGCCAATATAAAATTAACCAGATTAAAAAAAGTAAATATATTATCGGCTAATATTTCTCCTACAGACTTTGAAGTTTTACCTAAAGAATTGTTAGTCCGGCCAGCTTTTTTTCTTTCTTTAACTTCAGTAGAGGTTAAGCCGGTTTTTATATCTGTCTTAATAATATTTTCTTTCATAATTGGACATATGCATAGTATAATTTTTATAATATTTACCGTAATTTTAGGTATTTTAACGAAAGAATTTAAAATGAGTACAGAAACTGAATTAAACGATCAAAATATAAATAAAGTAGAAAATGAAGGTTCCTCAAAAATTGATGTTAGTGATTTAGTTGTTAAGGTTTATGGAGCTTCTAATATTGGAAAAGTAAGACAAGAAAATCAAGACAGCTTTTATTTAGATGGAAAATACTTACATAAGTTTCAGGGAGATGATGATTATCAATTAACTGAAAACGCTGACGTAAATCAATTATATGCAGTTTTTGATGGTTTAGGTGGAGAAGAAGGTGGAGCAGTATCTTCAAAAATCGCCTGTGAAACGATGAAAGAGTTTCAGGATAAATTAACCCATACCAAGCTTGATGAACTATACGATGCATTTTGTGATTATGCCACTGTCGCTAATAGAAAGATTTGTAAAGAACTTCATTCTTATCTTTATCCAAGAGGTGGTACGACTTTTGTAGCCATTCAAATTTCAGAAGGTGCTTTACATCCTTTCTATCTGGGAGATTCCCGGATTTATATGGGTTTTCACGATCAATTTTTCCTGGTATCTGAAGATCATACTGTAGCTGGTGCTAAAGTTAGAGCTGGTGAAATGACAGAAGAAGAAGCTATGATGAGTCCTGAAAATCATATGTTAACTAATTTCTTAGGGGATCAGCCTGGAACTAAACATATAGATGTAGCTGCCAATGCTGGAATTAAGATGCAGGACGGTCTGTTTGCCTTAATGTGTAGCGACGGACTTCATGATATAGTTCCACCTTCAGTTATCTTTAGTATTCTTAAAGATTCAGAAGATCCAGCTAACGAACTGGTAAAAATGGCTTTAGAACTTGGTGGTTATGATAATGTTACTCCTGTAGTTATTCGAATAGAGAAGAAGTAATCTGTATAAAGATGCCTGAATTACCTGAAGTTGAAACTATTGTTAGAAAATTAAAAGAAAACTTAAACGATCAGCAGATAATTAGTTTAAAAGTAGAAAATCCAAAGATTATTGCTTATCCTGATATTGAAGATTTTGAATCAGGTTTAGAGAATAAAGAAATATTAGATGTGAAACGGAGAGGCAAGTTTATTATCTTTGATCTATCTGAAAACTTTAAACTGATAGCTCATATGAGAATGACAGGACGCCTTTACGTAGTTTCAGAGGAAGAACCTCTAGAAAAGCATACTCATCTAATTATAAATCTCAAAGATAATAAAAGTTTAAGATTTGTTGATCCCAGACGATTTGGAAGATTCTGGTTCGTATCAGAAGAAGAAGCCTATGAAATAACAGGAATTAATAAACTAGGAATAGAACCAGATGACAATCAATTAACTCCGGAATACCTAAAAGAAAAGTTAGGAGCAAGAAAGAAAGCAATTAAAACCTTATTATTAGATCAGGATACAATAACCGGAATAGGGAATATCTATGCTGATGAAATTCTTCATGAAGCCAATATATTTCCTGGGAAAAAAGGTTCTGATTTAACTGAAAGTGACTTTATTAATTTGAGCCGAATTATCCCGAAAGTGATAAACACGAATATACAGGAATGTTATAAAAACGCCGATGATCAGTTAAAAAGTCTTTTAAATTATCAAAACAGTTCTACGATAGTTACTTATAAACATCAGGATAAACCTTGTCCAAAATGTGGAACCTTGTTAAAGAAAATAAAAATAAATGGACGGGGAACCTGCTATTGTCCAACTTGTCAAAAAGAAGAGAGCAAAACATAAGCTTTGCTCTCTTTAATATCTGTTATGTAAAATTACATCACTAATGATTCGTTTTATTTTATTACTAAGTAAACTATCAGGCGCGAAACACTTTTTAATAAATTTTTCAGCCCTTTTTATTGGAGCATATGTTTTATACATAACGATTAAATCTGCAAAATCACTTTCATTTGACGTTATTTTGGCATATATAGGAAAAATATTTTCAAAATAGTCGAAGTAACTTAAACATAGACACGTATAGAGATAAGTAAATATTGAATTTCTGAACCTAATATTTTCGTCTGGATCTAATTGATCATAATATTTCTTCAATTTTCCTTTTTTTGAAATATTACGAATCATATGATAAATTTTTTTGATTTCATTCTTATTTAAAAGATAATCGATATAAGTAGCATTAATACCATATTCAAGTGCTTTTGGACCAAGTAAGGTATCAACATATTCAAGGGGAACATCATTTAGCATTGAACATTTTAAGTAACTATCTAATACAGTTTCTATAAATTCAATTGTATCTGCTGTTTCTTTACGATATCCTTCATTGATTACTTTTTTTAAAACAGTTTCTAGGAATGGATAAGATCCTAGAGCTTTATTTAAGATAAATAAAGTTCCAATTAAATAACCAAAAGGTAAAATCCAGTTAGTTGGTAGATCCATAAATTCTTCATCCTGCATTAAACTGATTAAGAATTTATTGCAAGAATCAATAGAAATACTTTCTAATTCGATAAAGTAAATCTTCATTAATTCAAATAGCAGATCCTCTTCGTAAGGAGGTTTTTTTATTTTAAAATCTACCTGACTTAATCTAATTACTAGTTTAGTTATTAAAATCCAACGAATAAGATTTCCTTCAGTTGTTGATAATGGTTTTATTGTTTTATCAAGATAGACTTTAACAGCATTCTTTAAATTATCCAGATCTTTAGTATTTCTTACTGTATTATTTCGAAGAGTTTTATCTAAAATTTTATCAAAGATTTCCAGCAAATAATTTAGTTCGTCACGATCATAGAAAATTTCAACGGGTTCTTCTTTTTCTTCTTCACTGAAAAAATTAAGTTGTTGAGATTTTAAGTCTTGATTTTTTAATTCTTTATTTTTATCTTTAACAATTTTAAGATAGCTCGGAGTTTTTTTCATGAGATTGTTTTTCTAATTCTTTCCAGGTATCAAATTCTTCCTGTTCTAGTGCTTCGTAATTAGGATCATCCTGAGAAATACCTTTAGGTCTAACTACCATTTTACTTCTATTAAAAATGAATCTATGACTATTTCTAACTGATTCTTCTTTAATTCGCTTTGTCCAATAATTATTACTTTTAGGATAAATCATGGGAACAAAATCAAATAAATAATCATTACATCCAACAAGACTAATATTACCTTCAGTATCCTCTCGATAAATACCAACTACTAATTCAATAGCCCAACCAACCCAGACTCTGTCATAAGGGGTTATACTATGATCTCCCTTTATCTCAATTATTTCAAGTTCAGGAGAACAATATTCATTAAGATCATTAATACCAAAATTGCTTTCTATATAAAATTTTAAAGTACTACTATTAAAATCGAGACAATTCTCAAGACGAGCTTGTTTGATACTATTTTGTCTAAGTGGTGATTCGTTTTTTATCGTTATAGTTTGTTTGAATTCTTCATTAGCAGGAATTTCAACAACTTTTACTCGTCTTAATTTACATATTGAAGAAATATAATATCCATGTACGGTTATTATTGGATCCCCAGTACTATTTATCTGGTTGTAAAATTTATAATCAACCAGCTGATTCCAGAATAAGTGGTTAATTAAAAGTAAAGGTGAACGAAACAGAACTTCTTCATCTATATCATAATGGTCAGGAATCCAATCTATGACCTGTAAATCTTTAATATGTTTCCAATCGTATTTTCTTTCCATATTCTAATTATATTTCTAGATAAAATTAATTAGCTCACACCTAGAGCTTTAAAAACAGCATCTTGGGGCGAATTATAAAAGAGAAGGTTAAATGCACTAATTAATTCAGCTGGAACATTAGCAAAATCCACTGTTGAGATAGAAGGTAAGAGAATTGTTTTTGCTCCACTATCCAGACAGACTTGTAGGACACTAGCAAGATCAGGTACTTTATTGACAGCCCCACTAATTGAAAAGCTACCTAAGACAGCCAAACTTTCAACCGGATTCTTGTTTAAAGCTTTAGAAACGATGGATATCAGACTAGCTAAAGAAATACTATCAGTCATTCCTAAACCTTGAAGATCCAGGAAATTTAATAAATAATTATTGTTAATTGTATTAATTTGACCACTAATTGAACCTGCGTTGGCTTTAAGGAAATTATAGGCTGTATCTACTGCTTCTTTAGGCTCTCTTCCAGTTCCAAGTCCTGTTGTTTGAAGTTTTCCATTTCCGGGAAAAACCTCAGATTCTACCCTATATACTCCAATCATACCATTTCTTCCATGACCAATAGTATAGATATGACCTACTTCACTT
>CANQNI010000073.1 GCA_947625175.1 uncultured Eubacteriaceae bacterium
ACTATAAAAGAAATAAGATTCAATAAAGCTAAATAATATTAAATATAGATAAAACATAAGAAAAACCGCCTTTAAAGGCGGCCGAGATTATTCAATAACGTTTAGATTCGTATCAATATCACTAGTCATATCAGTTCCGAACCATTTTTCAGAAATTTGTTTTAATGTTCCATCATCATGTAAAGCTTTTAAAGCATCATTAATTTTAGAAATTAATTCAGTATTTTCTTTGCTAGCTGTAACACCAATTGGTTCATTAGTGATTGGTTTTTCTGTTGTGATAGTGAAAGTTTCTGGATTCTGTTGTACATAATATTGAGCAACACCAACGTCAGTAACAACATAATCAATTTGTTGACCTTCTAAAGCGGAAAATGCATCGAGCATTCCATCATACTGTTTTAATTCAAGGTCAACATTATTTTCTTCCATTAGTTTTTGAACAGCTATATCAGCAGAAGTTTCTAACTGAACACCAACTTTTTTACCAGCTAGTTCTTCAATTGTTGAACCTTTTTCAGCAGTCCCATTATTACTTACAATAACAATACCATTTGAAATATAAGGATCTGACTGACTATAACTTTCAGAACGTTCTGGTGTTATTGATGTAGAAGAAATAATAACATCATATTGATTAGCTTCTAAACCGGTAAAAATTCCATCCCAGGCAACTGTCTGAATATCAGTTTTAACGCCAAGTTGTTTTCCTAAAGCATCAATTAAATCAATATCAAATCCAACAAGATTATTTTCATCGTCTCTGAATTCCATTGGAAGATAAGTATCGTCAACAGCTACATTTAATACACCATCTTCTAAAGGGTCAGTAGCACTATCTGAAGAACTAGTATCACTACTTTCACTTGTATTACTACCACATCCGGTAACAGCTAAGAGTAAAAGCATGAGTATACATAAAATGGAATAAAATTTCTTCAATATCCACTCTCCTCATATGTTAAAATCTTTTAAAATTTTAACTTAACTATTTTAAGTTTTCAATAATAAATAAAAAAAACTCCCCAAAAGGGGAGTTAAAATAAGAAGAGAACATAACTAGTTTTTAATAGTTAACAATTAAAGGTTCAAAATAACCTTGTGGATGCTTACATGCTGGACAGATTAATGGAGCTTCTTTAGCTTCACAAACATAACCACAGTTTAAGCAAATCCATTTAATTTTTTCTGGTTTCTTAAATAAAGTACCTTTATTCATTTCCTGAATTAAGGTAGTAAATCTTTCTTCATGCATTTTTTCAATTCCAGCAATCAGAGTAAATTTTTCAGCTGCTTCTTCAAAACCTTCTTCTTTAGCAACTTTAGCAAATTCTAAATAATCATCCTGTTCTATACGTTCACTGTTTTGAGCAGCCATTAAGTTAACTAGAGTATCTGTTTTACTTAGATTAACTGGAAAATATGGTTTGGAAGATTCTACTAATACAGGTGTATCTGCAACTTCTTCTGAATCTACAATAAGTTCCAAATAAACTTTAAAATGTTCGCTTTCATTAGAAGCTGTTTTTCTAAATATATTAGCTATTTGAATATATACACCCTTTTGAGCATATTTAGCATAGCGATTATATCTTTCTGCCGCTTGTGCTTCACCAGCTACACAGTTCATTAAGTTCTTAAGGGTTTCTGTGCCTGTTAGTTTACCCATTTAGGTTTTCCTCCTGAAAAGAAATTCTAATTTAATGCGTTGTATTCAATATACCCCAAAGACAATTAAAATTAACTTAATTTTAAAAAATAATAAAAAGATCACTAACTTAAAATTAGTGATCATTCAATTCTTCTTTCTTATGACAAGTTTGACTTAAAGCACAATTGGAACAATTACTTCCACAATTCGTCTTTCCTTTTTTTTTATCTAAGATAAGTTTGAATATAATTAATACTACTACAGCAATTAATACAATTAATATTAAAAATGTTGATAAATTCATATTATCCTATTTCTAGATCTATTTTATTTTCAATAGGTTTTTCTCTAGATTCGGAACGAAAAAGTAAGTAGACAAATAGTCCAAGTAAGATTAGGGCTACGATAGTTCCTATAACATTACCAGTTCCAAAGAACCATGAACCTATCTGATAAATAATAAAGGAAATTATATAAGCGAAAACGCACTGATAAATTATAGCAAACCAGGTCCATTTAGCACTATTCATTTCTCTTCTTATTGCTCCAATTGCAGCAAAACAAGGTGCACAAAGTAGATTAAAAATTAAGAATGAAAAAGCTGAAATTGGTGTAAAGAAAGCCTGCATATTACTCCAGATCTGCCAACCATTTTCAGAAACTTCATCGAAACCTCCAAATAGTACACCAAACGTTCCAACAACATTTTCTTTAGCAATTAGACCTGTTATAGTAGCAACTGTAGCCTGCCAAGTTCCCCATCCAAGTGGAATAAAGATAAAACTAAAGAGAGAACCTATTCCAGCAAGAATACTATTATCCATATCTACTAAACCAAAATGGCCATTTTCAAAACCAAAGTTTGACAAAAACCAAATTAAAATTGTAGCTAAAAGAATTATAGTACCAGCTTTTTTAATAAAGGACCAACCTCTTTCCCACATACTGTGAAATAGAGTAGATAGTGTTGGCCAATGATACGCTGGTAATTCCATTACAAATGGAGCAGGATTTCCGGCAAACATTTTTGTTTTCTTTAAAATAATTCCAGATGTTACAATAGCAAAGGCACCAATTAAATAAGCACTAGGTGCTACCCACCAGGCTCCTCCTAATAAAGCACCTGCTATTAAAGCAATAATTGGAAGTTTAGCACTACAAGGAATAAAAGTGGTTGTGATAATCGTCATTCGACGGTCTCGTTCATTCTCAATGGTCCTCGAAGCCATAATACCTGGAACCCCACAACCAGTTCCAATTAACATTGGGATAAATGATTTTCCAGATAATCCGAATTTTCTAAAAATTCTATCCATAACAAAAGCTACTCTGGCCATATACCCGCAAGATTCTAGAAATGCTAATAAGAAAAACAATACAAAGATTTGTGGAACAAATCCAAGAACAGCCCCTACTCCGGCAACGATTCCATCTAAAATAAGACTTTGCAGCCACTGAGCACAATGAACGGACTCTAACCAATTCTGTAAAAGAACTGGAACTCCTGGTATAAATAATCCATAATTAGACGGGTCAGGTTCTTCTACTTTAAGGTAGTCAATATAATCCTGATAAGTTACAGGAATGATTTCCTCTACATTCCCTTCTTCATCGTAAAGATCAGCACTTGTTACTAAAGTTTTTGCTGAAGCTGGATCTAGACCCTGATCTTGAGCAGCTACATCGAAAGCTTCTATTCCCGTTTGTGCTAAATCATAATCTTCTAAAGCAATTTCATAGGCTTCTCGACCAGTCCCAAAGAAAAAGAATCCATCACCAAAAACTCCATCATTAACAAAGTCAGTACACCATGAACCTACTGTGGTAACAGAAATAAAATAGACACAAAACATTACTAATGCAAAAATTGGTAATGCTAACCACCGGTTAGTTACTACTCTATCTATCTTATCGGATAAAGTAAGCTCACCTTTGTTTTGTTTTTTATAGGTATTATTTAAAACTTTTCCAATAAAATCATAACGTTGATCAGTTATTATACTTTCAGTATCATCATCATATTCATCTTCCAAAGCACTTAATTTTTCTTCTATTTCATCTATCTGATTTTGGTTTAAATTAAGTTTTTTAAGAACTTCTTCGTCTCTTTCAAAAAGCTTAATTGAATACCAATATTTCTCATTTTCTGGAATATCAGTTAAATAATTTTCGAAATCTTTTAAGATATTATTTATATCCTGAGAGAAGATTTTATTTGGTTTTTGATTTAGATTAGCCAGTTTAATAGCTTTATTAGTTACTTCATCTATTCCAGAACCTTTTAGTGCCGAAATTTCTACAATTGGACAATTTAGTTCTTTTTCTAGATCCTCCAGTTTAATAATATCTCCATTTTTCTCGACAATATCAGCCATATTAATAGCTAAAACTAAAGGAATCCCTAATTCAAGAAGTTGGGTTGTTAAGTAAAGATTTCGTTCTATATTAGTACCGTCAATAATATTTAAAATTACTTCTGGTTTCTCATCTATTAAAAATTTTCTTGCGACAACTTCTTCTAAAGTATATGGAGATAATGAATAAATTCCAGGTAAATCAACGATTTCAACATCATCATGTTTTCTTAGTTTTCCGGTTTTTCTTTCAACAGTTACACCGGGCCAGTTTCCAACAAACTGATTAGAACCAGTTAATGTATTAAAAAGAGTTGTTTTACCTGAATTTGGATTTCCTGCAAGAGCTACTCTAATATTCATTATTTATGTTCCCTTCTCTTTTCTATTCAATTTCAATTAAATCAGCATCATCTTTTCTAAGCGATAATTCATAATTTCGTACAGTTACTTCGATTGGATCTCCTAAAGGGGCAACTTTTCTAATATAAATATCAACACCCTTAGTAATTCCCATATCCATGATTCTTCGCTTAATTGCTCCTTTTCCGTGAAGTTTTTTTACTTTAACTGTTTCACCAACTCTAGCTTCTTTTAGTGTTTTCAAAATAATTACGTATGCCTAAACAAAAATTCTTTTAGCTAAATCCTCTCCTATTGCAATACGGGCTTCTTTCACGTTAACAATAACATTTCCATGATGGATAGAAACCAGTTTTATTTTTTCACCAACAGTAAAGCCAAGATTATTTAAATGTTTTTTAGTTTCTGCTTTACCGCCTATGCGAGTGATTGTATATTCTTTATTTATTTCTGCTAAAACTAGTGGCATACTTAGCCTCCTTAGCATTCTAAAAGTTATACATGTATAACTTTCAATAAAAGTTTAATACGTCTAACTTTAATTGTCAATAACAATTTAAGAAGAATGAAAACATAAAAAAAGACAGCCGAAGCTGTCATATTTGTTCAATTTCATTATTTAATAATTTTTTAATTTTTTTAAATGTTTCTTCTGAAATAATGTGTTCAATAGCGCAGGCATCTTCTTCTGCAGTTTCTGGGTCAACCCCAATAAAGACGGTTAAAAAGGAAGTTAAGGTGGTATGACGATCATAAATTTGAGCACCTTTTTTCTTACCTTTTTCAGTTAAATAAATTTGCCGATATCGTTCATGCTTTACATAACCTAAATCCTTTAATCTTCTAACTGCATCATTAGCACTGGCTTTACTAACATTCATTGCTTCAGCTAAATCGGTAATTCTAACACCACCGTTTTCTGAGGGATCATCTATATAAAGTTTTTCGATATAATCTTCTATAGATTCTGATAATTTCTTTTTGTTCTCTACCATAATTTAATACCTACTGATTCTCTAATAAAATAACAGAGAGCAGAAAGATTATTTGATCAAATTCAATAATAAATCCGAGCAAATCTCCCGTAATACCATTTATCTTTTTAGTAAAATAAAAACCTGCTAAGATAGTTACTATTAATAATATCCCAAATGAAAGAAGATAATAATAATTTATTTTAAAAATTAATAAAATAATCATTAAAATAAAATAAATTATGCCTATAACGGGATGGTCAACCTGACAAAAATTATAACCTAATCCTTGATTTTCAATATTTGGAGAGAAGAAAGCTCCTAACTCTATAGCACCAATTCGTCCTACTATTGGATACAGAAATAAGAGATAAAATTGTGAAAATTTAACAATATATAGATTAATTATATAAAACGTTAAAATAGTTAAGATGATAGCCAGGATTCCAAATGTTCCATTGAATGGATCTTTCATCACTTTTAAAATCTCTTTATCTTCTTTTCCAGAAAAAAGTCCATCAATAGTATCACTTAATCCGTCATAATGAATTCCACCAGTAATTAAAAAATAGAGTAAAACTAAAATTAGCGCTTTTAATGGTAAATATTCGATATACTTTAGAATATAAATACTAAGATAAAGTAATAAACCAATAACTGCTCCATCAACTGGAAGTAATAACATTGATTTATAAAATTCCTGATCACTAACTGATTTTTTTAAAGGAATAGGAATTCTAGTAAAAAAAGATAAAGAAATAAGAAATAATTTCATAAAATTATTTTAATAATAGAAATATTTAAAATCAACAAGAGAGGATTTTATGGAAAAGCAATTACCTGATAATATTCAAATTGCATTTGCAACTGGAGATAGAATAACGGGAGAAAATGGTCACGTTTATTATGATTTTTTCAATACTAATTTAAGATGGCTTTGCGGCTATAATAATGATTTTATTTCAAACGAAATTTTAGAACTGAGTCAGTCTCTTAAGAATAATCATAATGAATTTAAAGAAATTTTTAATCAGGTTAGTTCTACTCTTTTAAGTAATGCTGGAAAAGAATATCGAATTACTCATTTTTCTGATCATACTTCGCTTGAAATTCTAAACGAATTTTATATGGAAAATAATAAGTATCCTGTTTATTTATCTAATAATTCTTTTTATCAAAATACGAATGCTAAAAATTTTATTGATTTATATTTAAAGGAAAAAGACTCAAAAAAAATTAATCTTACTAAAGAAGGTTTATCAATAAAACAAATAAAAAATTTTTTCAAACATCATAAAAAAGATATATCATTTTTTATTCTTTCTCCTATTTTATTTGAAACAGGTTTAATAATTAGTAAAGAAACAGCTGAATTATTTCACTCATTATGTAAAAAGTACCATATTCCATTTGTATGGGATGAAAGTTTAACCTGTTTTTACCGAACCGGAACTTTTTATTTGTTAAATCAATATAAATTTGAACCTGATTTTATTGTTATTGACTCAAATATTTATCAAAATAAATCAACCCATATTCTTTTAATTCATAAAAGAGTTAAAAAGAAATTAAAGAAGCAGTTAAATACTGAACCAAGAAAAAGAGAAGCAGCAAATTTAATATTATTACTCAGTATATTTAGATTTATTGAAGAAAATGAAATTCAAGATTACCTTAATGGAATAAGTCATCGTTTAAAACATAAGTTAATGGCTTTATCTTCTAATTTAAAAAATAGATTCACTATTAATAATAAAGGAATTATTACTCAGTTAGAATTTTCAACTGAAAACTATGCCAAACGTTTATATAGTTATTTAGAAAATGAACATCTTTTAGTTTTTTATAATAAAAACGAAACGATTACTTTAATTCCACAAATTATCTTATCTATTCATTCGGTTGATTTAATTGTCCAATATATTAATAATTTTTTTCGAAAAGGAATTAGCATCCTAGATTAATAGATATCACTTTATTCTCGGATAATTATTCGCCGTACGGCGATTTTGGAAGCCCAAACCCGGTATTTTGCCGGATTCGC
>CANQNI010000074.1 GCA_947625175.1 uncultured Eubacteriaceae bacterium
TTAATTATAGATGAATATCCTTATTTAGCCGAAATGGTTCCTGAATTTTCTTCATTATTACAATTATTAATTGATAAGTATCATGAAAATTCAAAAATGTTTTTAATAATTTGCGGATCCTCCATTTCTTATATTGAAGAAGAGGTATTAGCTTATAAAGCTCCACTATTTGGGAGAAAAACTGGACAAATAAAACTTCGTCCACTTAGTTTTAAAGAAGTTACCGGATTTTATCCTGAATTGGATAATGAAACTAAAGCTCTCTTATATGGAGTTTACGGAGGCACACCTTTTTATTTAAATCAATATAATCCGAGTTATGATTTCAAGGAAAATATTATTTCTTCCTTATTAGAATCAAATACTTTATTATTTGATGAACCTGGAAATTTACTAAAGCAAGAAGTGAGAGATACTTTAAACTACAATTCTATTCTTACTTTAGTGGCAACAGGTAATACTCGTATTAATGAAATTTCTACTAAAGCTGATCTGAAAACAAACAAAGTTATATATTATTTAAATAATTTAATTGAGATGGATTTGGTTGAAAAAGAATATCCTTATAAAGAAACAAAATCAGCTATTTATAAAATTAGCGATAATATGTTTCGTTTTTGGTATAGATTTGTCGAAACGAATAGTAACTGGATTTACCAGGGATTAGGAGAGATTGCTTTTGAAGAGATTAAATCATTCCTTAATGAATATATGGGGTCAATTTTCGAAATGATTTGTCAAGAATACCTCTGGGAATTACTTAAAAAAAATAAATCACCGATTAAATTCCGCTCAATTGGCCGATGGTGGGGAACAAATAAACTTACGAGGAAGCAAGAAGAAATAGATATTATGGGAGAACAAGATAAAGAAACCGCTTTATTTGCAGAATGTAAATGGACTAATAAAAAAGTTGATAGTCATGTATTAAATAATTTAATTAGACGTTCTAAAATTTTTAATTATGTTAATAATTATTATTATCTCTTTTCAAAAAGTGGTTTTACAGATGAATGTCTTGAAAGAGTTAAAAATAATCCAAATATATATTTAGTAACTTTTGATGAAATAATGTTGGAATTTCAAACTTAAAATTATTCTTTATCGGTCAATAGAAAATCTTCTTGAGAAAATTATATAAAGGAACAAAATTATTATCCTTATTTTTAGTGGTCTTTTAATGAATTAAATAAGTTACCAAAAGATTATATTACTAAATTTGTTTCCCAAATATTTGGGTATTACTTTATTAAATAAATTAAAGTGATCAGAAAATGAATACTGAAATTATTCATCTATTTATTCAAATATTTATATTAATAGCCTTAGGATTTATTTTAGCTAAACTTAAATTCTTTACTAACGAAATAAAACTTTCCTTATCAGGATTTTTACTGAATTGTATTTTACCAATCAGTATCATTAATTCTTCCCAACTGGAATTTTCTAGTAGCGATTTTATGGCCTTTATCACTTGTTTTATATTTGGTTTAGTCTACTTAACTTTAGTTATTCTTTTTGTTCCAGGTCTATTAACCAGACTTAAGATGCCTCCACATAAGGCTAAAGCCACTGGAATGATGTTGGCTTTTTCAAACTCAGCCTTTATGGGTTTTGCAATAGCCCAGGAACTCTATGGCGAACAGGGACTTCTATATGCTGTTGGTTATAATATTGCTTTTAACTTAGTTTTATTTTCTTTAGGGATTAACTGTATTAGCGGAGACGAAAAATTTGAATGGAAATCATTCTTTAAAAAACTTGTCACAACACCAGCAATGGTCGCTGCAATAGCAGGACTTATTCTTTATTTACTTCCTTTCCGATTTCCTTCAGTAGTTAAGGATGCCCTAGCCTCAGCAAGTTCAATAATGATGCCGGCTTCAGTTATGATAATCGGGTGTGAACTGGCTATGATAAAACTAAAGAAGATTTTCTTCACACCAAGTTCCTATATTATTAGTGCTGTCAGACTTATAGCTATTCCTTTACTTACAGCCTTTGTTCTTTCTCTATTTAGACTAGATCCAAAAATTATCGCTGTTTGTACTGTTTTAAATGCTATGCCAGCAGGTACAACTAATGTTATTCTAGCAACAGAATATGATTGTGCGCCTGAATTCACTACAGTTACTACTACTCAAACCATGGTCTGGATGATCGTAATTACTCCCCTTATTATTAATCTGGTCAACAATTGGATATTATAAAAAATTAAAACCACTAACCGGTTAGATTAGTGGTTCGATTTTAATTTATTGTAAAATTATTATATCTGAATTAGTTCATAATCACGGTTTCCTATATTAAGATCAGCTGCTGCTTCAATAGTATGGATTCCGTGTTGTCTTTCAATTCTTTCAACCAAATGATCTCGTCCTGGATCATCTGAATTATAAACAAGATCAACACAAGCCTGATCTAAAGCTACAGGATCTGTTGAGACTAGAACACCGATATCGTGCATACAAGGATCTTCAGCTACAGCACAACAGTCACAATCAACTGAAAGATTCTTCATAACATTGATATAAGCAATTTTGTCTTCAAATAAATCTGTTACTGATTTGGCTGCATCTGCCATAGCTTCCAGGAATTGATCCTGATCAGCCAGTTTATCCCAAAATTCATTCATATCCAGTGATTTACCTGCTGTATGAATATTAGTTTTTCCGGCAGTAGAGGCAAAACCAATTGAAAGTTGTTTTAAGGCGCCACCATATCCTCCCATTGGATGACCTTTAAAATGAGAAAAAACAACGACAGAATCATAATCATCGATATCTTTACCGACATAATTCTTCTTAATTACTCTTCCATCAGGAATATCCAGTTCTTTATCCGGACCTTCTTCATCTAATAAATCTACTTCAAATAAGTGAGTCCAGCCATGATTATCGAGTAATTTCTTATGAACTTCTGAATTATGCCGTTCTCCTTCATAAGCTGTATTACATTCAACAATAGTTCCATCAACCTTATCGATTAATGGTTTCATGAATTCCGGTTTTAAATAATTCTGATTTCCTTCTTCTCCAGAATGAACTTTAACAGCAACTTTTCCTGGTAAGTCGATATCAAGCTTATCAAAAGCTTCTACAACTTTTTCAGGGGTTGCTTCATTTATAAAATAAACTTTAGATTTTTCCATGTTTACCCCTTCTTTATTAATTTTATTATTTTATATTTAATATGACTTTTGGTCAATCTAATTTTCCTATTCAAGTTAATTGATAATTATAGTTTTAGTTGGAAATAAAAAATTACGATTATATCGTTTTTCGAATGTATCGTTTTATTCCGGTATTTTTCCAAAGATTTGTCTATAGAGGTCGACTCCATAACCCGTTTTTAAAGGAATTTTAGGTTTTAACTTAAATGATCTTTCCCCATTTTCTTCTCTCTCAGCTCTTAGAAAAAGTGTTGAGATTTCAGGCATATAAATAAATTTAGAAGTAAGTGAAAATAAATGAGTAACACAAAAAATAGTTATTTTACAATCAGATAGAGCTCTAATAATATTAGACCCAATTTCTGAAGCTTCCTTTTCATTAGTTGAAGCAAAAGGTTCATTCATCAAAAGACAAGAACCGGGTTTAATTGTAGTTACTATACCATCCATTCGTTTAAGTTCTTCATCAAACTTTCCACTTTCTTCATCTTCATCTTCTTCTTTTCTAAAGTAAGTATATAAATCTGAATAGAGTTTTGAACGGTAAAAATTAGCTCCAACAAACAAGCCGCACTGAGTCATTAAGATTGCCTGTCCAAGACTTCTTAAGAAAGTTGTTTTACCACCCTGATTGGCTCCGGTAATAAAGATAATTTCTTTATCTACTGTATTACAACTGTTTCCTACAACATCTCCTTTTACTATTCCGAGTGAAACATCATAAAGATTTTTAAAGTCTATTCCATCTTCATTTTTATCAATTATTGGATAAATAGTTTTGAGACGACTTTCCTTTAAAAACTTAAAAAGATTGTAACAGCCTTGGTAAAAAGAAAGTTCCTGGTAAAACATTTCAAAAAAATCGCTTAAGTGATCCACTGTTTGCATTAACATATTAGCGATATTATTAAGAATCTTTTCCCTAAGATCAGAAAGATTGCGCGCACTAAGATCACTCTTTTCTTTAATTCTTACTGTATACCTGTCTTCATCTTTATTAAAAAATTTATTAATCCATTTAACTTTATTTAAATGTTCTATATTAACCTTAAAGTCTTCTGCTTTAAGACCTGTTCCAATAGAAGTCGAAACTAATATTCCATTTTTAAACTGGAGTCGTTTTAAATGCAGCTCAACCTCCCTAAAGAACTCTTCGTTAAGTTCTGTTTCGATCTGACGGAATAATTTTAGAAAGCCTTCTGACCTAAAACGGTATGACCGCGAACTAATTATACTTTTTAAATTTCTCAACTCCCTGATAAAAAGTTCGATCATACTAATAGAAATACTAAGCATAGATGAGGGAAAATCTTTTAAAATACCATATTGTCGATTGAGTCGTTCTTTTTCTTCTTCTATATGCCTTAATATTTCCTGAATATTTTCAAATATCCAGGGATTATTAATGGAATCTTGCAAAACCGCCTGGCGGTATTCTATTTCATTAGGTTCAGTCAACATTTGAGCCATAACAGCCCGGACTGACTCATAGATTTTAATATCATCACGAGCCATTGTATTAAATATAGTGTCCATCTCCAGATCATTAAAAGCTGTTAATATATGCTCTGGAATTTGTTTATCCCAATCAAAATTTTTGTTCTTATAGAGAAGATAGGAATTCATTGATTAATTCTTTCTATTATTTGATCGTAAGTAAGATTATATTTTTGAGCTATAGTATCAGCATAAGCCTGACCATTTGCGTTTTCAGGGATTATCTTATAGATTCGTTCATTCTGTTCATCCACTTGGGCTACTAGACTAATGAACTCTTCATCTTCTGCCAAAAGGTCATCTAGAAAGGTAACAAAGAGACAAATACTTCCAATCTCTTTAATTTGTTTTAAAATTTCTTTACTTAGGCTTAAGGCATCAGTCATGGTTGTTGAAGAAAATATTTCGTTAAGAATAATAAGACTTCTGCTGGTTGAATGATCTAAAATATCTTTGACCCTAACAAGGTCATCCATTAGTTTTCCATTTCCAGTATAAATACTTTCTTCTTTTTCAAAATGGGTTAAAATCCTATCTACTAAAAAAACTTGAGCTGTTTTAGCCGGAACCGGAACCCCAACAGAGGCTAAATAAAAGATCTGAGCTATTGTTTTAGTAAAGGTAGTTTTCCCACCCTGATTAGCTCCAGTAATAATAAAGATTGGATTTTCCGGATAACTTTTAAAACTATTGGGAATTACCGAATGCTCGTATTGTTTGTAAATTAAATTTATATCAAATCCGTCTACTATATTGACTTCTTTAGATTCATTAAATTCTGGAATACTAAAACTTAACCCGTCATTTTTAATAGGTTGGATATAGGTTAAATAAGTTAAATAAAACTGGAGTTCTTCATAGAAATCATTAATGAGTTCACTTTCAAAATTCTGCTGATCCCGGTAAAATTTGGCCAGATCTTTAAATGGTTTTGGGTAGAAGGATTTAACCCCCTTTAAGATCTCTTCTTCTAAATCATTCATTCGGTAATCATTACTAAATTGCCTATAGATGTAATCGTTTACTTTACCCCGGCGGAAATTTTTGAAGGTGTTTTCGATTTCTATACTATAGTCGCTGGTATTGTTAAGTGGGGTAACTTCTACCTGATCGCCTTTAAGTCTTAAGTTAAACCCAACCTTGCCTACTTCTTCCAGCAGATTTTGAGCCTTTTCCTTCAGCCAGGGATAGTGCTGCGTCTCGATAATTTCACCAAAAACTTCAAGTGTTTTTTTAAGAGCCCGGGACTCAGGTTCTAAACGACTTAACCTATTATAAAAAGACTCTATAAGATCAGTATAATAAATGATTAACGATGTAAAATACCAGTGACGTTGTTCGGAAACATAAACTTTCATTAATTGTTTAATTTTCCTCTGGTATTCAAGCATTCCATCAGCGAAGTCTAAGATGCAGTTTAAAATTTCTTCATTTTCTAAGTCCTTAAAGACTTCCAGGCGATAATTGATATTTTCCAAATCTAGAGGTTCAAGAAAATAACGTTCAATATTGTAAAATCTATTCGTATTACTAATATCTTTAATTATTTTATCTAGTCCAACATCTTTTAGTGTCTGGTAGGACTGTCGTATCTGGACTTTATCCTGCTTAGGTTTATCAAAATATAGAATACTAAAAGAATCCAAATTAAATTCGCTTTCTATTTAATTTTTTCAACAAACTCTTTTATTCCATCGACTTTTTCCTCTCCAACTACCCAAAAGTAAATACAGGCTAAAGTTCCATACGGAGAGAATTTTTCTTTATAGAACTTAAAATCTTCTTTAGTAAGTTCATTCAGATTATAGATCTGCTTTAAACCACGGTTTAGGGCAATATCCCCAAAAGTAAACACATCGGGGCGATTTAAAGAAAACATTAAGATCATTTCTGCTGTCCACGGACCTATTCCTTTAATCCGGCAAAGTTCTCTCATTACTTCTTCATCCGATAAATTTTTAAGGTTATCCAGATCGATTTCTTCTTCGAGGACCATGTTGGCAATGCGCAGGATAGTCTGGGCTTTTCTATAACTCATTCCTAAGGACCTTAATCCCTCTTCACCCAGTTTGATAACAGACTTTGGATTAACGCCTCCTGTTTTCTCTTCAAGTCGCTCATAGATTACATCCTGGACCCGTGCTGAGATCTGTTGGCCGATAATGTGATAAGTCAGCGCAGAAAAGATATCTGGATTAAGTGGTTCTTTACGCTCCCCTACAAATTCAATAATTTGTTTTAACTTATCATCTTTTTCTTTTAAATACTCCAGACCTTCCTGTTCGTATGTAAAATAGTCCATTTAAATAAGTAAAAAAGTACTAACCTAATCAGGCTAGTACTTGATTTTATTTTTCTTCTTCAACTACAACTTCTTTTTCTACGATAGCTGGAGTTTCTTCGGTGAGTAATTTCTTTTCAAGTTCCGGATCATCTTTCCAGATACCCATTTTCTTAGCTTCTTCAATCAGTTCTTTTCTAAAATCAGGATGGGCAATCGAAATTAAATCGCGTGCACGTTCCCAGGTAGTTTTCCCTTTTAGATTAACCATTCCATACTCAGTAACTACATAATGAGTATTAGCTCTGGTATCCGTAATAACTGACCCTTCCTTTAGGGTAGGAACGATTCGACTATGTTTATTG
>CANQNI010000075.1 GCA_947625175.1 uncultured Eubacteriaceae bacterium
GTTCAATGAAACTGGGAGATGTTTTAAATAGATTAGGTGAACAAATCGGTTCTACCGTTATGAATACCGTCTCGGGAGTAGCTAAGAATTTTGCTGATATTATCAGTAATCCTACGTTCCAGACAGCTTCCTTAGCTCAAAAAATAAAAATGTTAATGAGTGAGGGAGTAGCTCAGCCAATTAAAAAATGGTGGAATTCCGGCGGTAAAGAAACAGTTAAAGATCTGGCTACCAGTGCAATGAAAGCGATAGGGTCTGCTCTTAAAGAGGGATTTCCAGTAATTATTGAAGCTGCTTTTTCCAACCCGATAACTGCTACGCTTGCTTCTTCCTGGGGACTTAAAATAGCTAATAATTTCCTTGGCGGTTTAATGAGTGGAATGCAGGGAACTAAATCCGCTATTACCAATACGATTAGTATGGTTAAAGGAATTAGCAATATTAAGAATATTGGTTTAGGTGGTTTTAAAGATGCGGTTAAAGACGCTGGGAGTTTAACCGGCGCTTTAAAACAACTTGGTTCGGCTTCTAAATCCGTTTCAGGTGGGCTTGGCGGAACGACTAAATCAATAAGTCAAATGATAACTAGTTTTAAATTAGCTTATCAAAGTACCGGATCCTTTAGTCAGGCTTTAACACTAGCAAGATCTTCGGTTGCTAATATGGGAACCTCAGCAGCCGGAGCTGCTACTTCAACAGGAACCTTTGTTTCGAGTTTAGCCAGTATTGCCCCACTTGCTTTAGGAGTAACTGCAGCAGTAGGGGCTGGCGTAGCTATTTACGTTAATTATAAAAATGCTATTGAGCAGGCTAATGCTAAACAGAAAGAATACCTGGAACATACACAGGAAGTTATAACTGCCAGTGATCAGTTAAATGAACAGATTCAAAAGAATATTCAGACAAGATCCAATTCAATAGCTTCTGTCGGATCCGAAGCAGTTGTAGCACAGGAATTAGCCAATAAAATATTTACCCTAAAAGACGCTCAGGATCAAAGCGCCGGCAGCCATGCACAGGTTAAAGCTTTAGTAGATCAGTTAAATGAAGTTATGCCTTCATTAGCTTTAAACTATGAAGAATCTACTAACCGGTTAACCGATCAAAATGGAGTTTTACTAACTAATAAACAAGCTTTACTAGATAGAATTGATGCCCTAAAACAGGAAGCAGAAGCTGAAGCAGCTAGAGAATTAATGACAGAGGCATACAAAGATCAGATTGAGTCCTTAACTCAAATGAATACTTTAATGCCGGAAATCCAAGATGCTTATAATCAATTAAACGAAGCTAAAGCTAGATATAATCAGTTAGTTCAGGAACATCCAGATGGGGATAGTCAGGAATTAATAACAGCCCGTCAGGAAGTAGAAAATCTATCCGGTTCTTATAATTCCTTAAGAAGTGAGATGTCCGGTCTTCAGGAAACTTATAAAGCCACAGGCGAGGAAATAAACAATTATAGCAGTATTATCAGCGGTTCTAATCAAAGTGCTTTAGATAGTACCACCTTATCTGTTGACGGGATAACTCAAAAATTAAATGAGCTACCTCCAACTTCCAGAGCTGTAGGCGAGAGCGTTGGTACTAATTATTCAGATGGGGTTAATAGCCAGCAACAGAATGCTAATCAGGCAGGCCAGAATTTAGCTAATAATACTAATTCAGGGCTTAAAAGTACAGATTTTTCAGCTACCGGATCCCAAGCAGGAAACAGCTGGGTAGAAAGCTTTAAACACGCTTTTGATGGAATCGGAAGCTTTTTCTCCAACATTTTTAGTTCCTTTGATTCAGCATTTTCAGCAAGACAAAATGCAGCTGCTCAGAGTCAGGCTAAAAATAATAAAGTTTCTAAATATGCAGAAGGCGGAATAATGGATAAACCCCATATCGGCTTAGTTGCTGAAGATGGTCCAGAAGCTATTATTCCGTTAGGAAATAAAAGAAAACAACAGGGAATTAAGTTATGGCAGGAAGCAGGAGAGCGCTTAGGAGTTTACGCCCATGCTGAAGGCGGGATTTCTTCAGGCGAGGCTGCAGGAGGTTCTTCTTCGGGTAGCGGAGCTACTTCTGCTGGAGCTTCAAATAAAAATTCAGTTATACAAACAGAAGCTCAGGCAACTTTAGGATTAGAAGGAATTCATAATGATTATTTAACAGATTATAATGCCTTTTTAACTAACGTTAATAACCTTGGTAATGATAAATACAAACAGCTTTCAAATGATGTTAAATCAATAAATCAGGGTTCTTATAATGATCAAAACAGTTATCTAAATTCTGTCGTAGCTTTAAACAAAATAAAATACACTGATGTAGAAAATAATACCATTGCCATTTTAACTGCCACTTACGTCAATATTCAAAATATTAACAGCCAGATTTTAGCTGATTATCAGAATTATTATAACCAGTTAATTAATATGACAATGGTCAATTATACGACCTATGTCAATATTATCACTCAGAAGATGAATGAAGGGCGTCAGGTTATTAACAGCGTTCTTAAAGCTACTCTGAATGATATTAATGCAATGCAGAGCTCTTTTAGTCAGGCTGGAGCAGATTTGATTAGCTCAATGAATGCTGGTATGCAGAGTAAAAGAGCAGAAATTGAAGCCGGAGCTAGTTCACTGGTTGCCAGTTTAAAAGCCAAATTCGAAGAAGGCCTTGGTATTCACTCTCCGTCACGTTGGGGTGAATGGGTCGGTCAAATGATCGATGCCGGGGTTATCAAAGGAATGGATAAAGGAAAACTCGCCCAGTTTGTTGGTGGAATTATTAATGATATGCGAGCGAGTTTCAAAAACGGCCGATTTAATGCAGATGAATTAATTGACTACTTAGGGGCTAATGGATCCTTAAGTGTTGTTAAATATCTTGAATTAATAGGTGACCAGACCGTTTCTGAAATGTTTGGTGACGGCGGTACCCCAGCTATAATTCAGGAAGCCCTAAAATACGTCGGCTATGCCCCAGGTGGTGGAAACTCAATGTTTGGACTCCATTACGGAAATCCGGGCGCCTGGTGTGCCAGTTTCGTAAGATACTGTGCTGAACAAGTCGGGGTTCCATTCCCTCCAACTAACTATGTACCAGACGTTTTAGACTGGTCTATCGCAAACGGAAAATATACCACGGTTCCGCAACCTGGCTATGCTGCTATTTTTGGTGGCGGATCCCATATCGAACTTGTTGCCGGGGTTAGTAACGGCGTTGTTGATATGGTCGGTGGTAACACCGGTATTGGAGAGGTTAAACACCGTCCTCGTAATGATGCCACGAGTTATGTAGCTTTAGATGGTGGTCATTCTACAATGACTCTTAAAGATACCATTATGAGAGCTTATAACCAGAGATATAATCCGGCAGCTTTAATAGCAAGCACAGGAGCTTCTTCATATGATCCAAATGGCGGAGCTGAACAGTGGAGATCAACTGTTATGCAGGCGCTCCAAATGCTTGGACAGCCAACAAGTTTAACAGATGCGGTATTATATGCCATTCAATCAGAGTCTGGAGGAAATCCTAGAGCAATTAACGATTATGATGTTAATTGGATTAATGGCGATCCCAGCCGAGGACTTCTTCAGACTATCGGTGCCACTTTTAATGCGTACAGGAATCCTAACCTATCTCCGGATATCTATGATCCGTTAAGTAACATCTACGCAGGATTGAACTATATGATCCAAAGATATGGATCGGTTGCTAATGTAGTCAATCCAAGACTCGGCGGATGGTATGGGTATGCTAAAGGAACGGATTATGCAAGTCCAGGTTTACACTGGGTCGGTGAAGAAGGGCCAGAATTAGTTCAATTCTCCGGCGGTGAAAAAGTTTATCCGCATGAAACCAGTGTACAAATTGAAAGAAAATTAAACGAAACAGGCGCTTCTGTTATTTCAGTAGGACCGGCTAGTTCAGAACCATCCGAACAAGGTGATAATGTTTCAATTAATTTTGATAGTGGATCATTCCAGTTTAATTTCAATCTATCTTCTGATAATGCACCGGACTTAATGAATGAATTCTCCAGTTTACTGGCTAACAGTATTGATGATATAGCAGGAGAGATTGCTTCGAGATTAAAAAAGGTTGATCAGGGGACGCCACAGAACGGGAGCCTTGCATAATGGAATTAATATTAACTGATTTAGTAACGGAGGAAGTAATTTATATTCCTGTTCTACCGCAGGAATTTAAGGTTAGATATGCCAATGCATTTGGAAGTTATTCTATTCTTCGATTAGGAGAGGTTAAATACCAGGAAGGCGTTGAGCTTTCTTCTATTTCGTGGGATTCATTTTTCGAAGCTGATCGATATCAGAATCTCCCTTATGTTCAAAGTGATCATTGGCAGGATCCCCAAGCGTTACATGGAAAATTAGAAAGAATAAAAATAGATGGGAGACCGGTAAGAATTATGCTTACTGAGTCTCCCATTAATTTTGACTGTTATCTTGAAAGCTTTGACGTTACTTTTAAGGATGAACAGGGAAGACTATACTATTCTATTTCCTGGATACAAGCAAAGGAATTAGATGTAAGTGTTGAAAACAGTGAAAACCTTGCTGATGGAATGTTGATTTACCGAGTCCATATTCAGGATCAGGGTTGGCAGGACTGGAAGAGTATGGGCGATATCGCAGGAACAACTGAACAGTGTCTACAGATAGAAGCGATTGAAATAAAGCCCTTAATTAATAGTATTAATATTGACTATTGTACTCACTTAAGAGATTCCGGTTGGACTGGCTGGGTTAATAATGGAGCTACTTCAGGAACTGTTGGAGAATTCAGAAGAATTGAAGCAATCAGAATCGATCTTTCAGGACTTAATGCAGAAAAATATGATATTTTCTACCGGCTCCACGTAATGGATCACGGCTGGTTAGAGTGGTCTAAAAATGGAGAAACCAACGGTACAGTTGGAGATGCCAGAAGAGCTGAAGCAATTCAGATTGTTATGGCTAAAAAAGGACAATTCTTTGAATCAGATGCAGATTTCTTTTTTCAACAAGGTCAGTTGGATACTCAGGCTGAATGCCAAAGCAGGTCTTCTTATCTAACTGATAATGATCAATATTATAGTTATAAAGTTAAAGAGCACGATACTCTCTGGGATATAGCCGGAATTTATTTTGGTAATGGTGAAAGATGGAAAGAAATCTATGATCAGAATAAAGAAGTAATAGGAGAGGATCCACAAACTTTAAGACCTGGTATTGTTTTAAGCATTCCTAAATAAATATGAACTTAATAAAATACGACCCAAGAAAAACTCAGTATTACTTAATTCTCGAACAGGAAGGTGAAAATCTAGAACTCAACGGAATTTTAGAAAGCTGTTCCTGGGGAGATAACGAAGGAGATGCTATCGGGAAATTAGAGTTTACAATAGCTCAGACTTATCTCGATAAAGTCAAAAAAAATTCAGATGAATTAATACCTAATGGCTCCTTTGTTAGACTTTACGCTGATAAACAATATATTAACCGGTATAGAGTCCGAAGAAATAATTTAGATTTAAGTACCAGTTCAAGAGTAGTAAAAATTTCAGCTTATGACCGGATGTATAACTTTGCTGAATGTAAGGAATCCTGGTATTACGCCGAGGGCCATACTACTGAAAATTTAATGCAGGACATTTTTGCCAGAGGTGAAACAGAACTCGTTTATCAATATCCTTCCACAAAACACCCGGCTATTATAACCAAAAATGAGGCCATGTTAGATGAGATTTCAGACATTTTGGATTATGCATGGACACAGGTCGGGAATACTAAACCGGTGGTTGTCGTTTCAGAAGGAAAAACTATAATTACCGAGCGTGGCTGGAATGAATATATTTACGTCTTTCATGCTGAAAATATGATGGTTGATGACGGAAACATTATTCATTTTACCAGAGATGCCAGTGTTGAAGGTATTACTACCAGAGTTTTAATGCTTGGTAAAGAAGTAAGCGAAAATGTTTTTGAAAATTTTGGAGCTCTGGATGGCCATACTGAATTTGATATTTTTCAGGAAGTTCTTTATGCTGATGGAGAAAAAACTCAGTGGGATATTAAAAGGGAAGCCAAACGGATTCTAAAAGAAGAAGGCGAACAAAAAATGGAGTATTCTATTGAGACTCCAGATGTTCCTCATATCAGAAAAGGTCATAAAGTAAAACTGGAAATAGCAGATGTTTTAAACGACTACTTTTATGTCTTATCTGTTTCCCATGACGTAGTTAATAGGACTATGTCAATGAAACTGCAACCGGTTGATTTAAATGAAAAGGTTGATACTTCTTTAAGTCCGGAAGAAGAACGTCAGGAAGCAGAATATAAGAAAAAGCAGGAAGAAGAGAAGAATAAGTAAATGACTAATAATGAAGGAGTTGTCGAGCTTCATAAAGTAATTAAAACCATGAACGTTGATGGAATTAATTATGATAAAGGGCTTGGCACATTTGATATAGGAACCGTTGATGATAGGTATTACCTCTCCACTATAACAATTAATCATTTGTTAAATCCGTCAGAATATTTAGTCAGCGCTAATCTTTTAGAACATGAAGGAGAGGTTGAAAATATTTATAAAGAAAAAGTTAAAGTTTATACCCGGTTTAAACCGGGGTCTTATCTTGTGGCTTATGTTAATAATACTCCGGTTGTTTTATGTCAGTTAGTAAGAGGGGAGAAAGCAATTGGATGATTATACTTTCCCATTACCGAGTATTACTCGAAATACCGTAACTAAATATCCTAAAACCTTAGCTTTTGATTTTGAAAAAGGAGATTTTAAATTAAACGGTAAAGGGGATTTAAAACTGGCTAGCCCGGAAGAAAGTTGCATAGCCTGGTGTCATAAAGTTCTTAATATTGAGCGCTATAGTAAATTATCTTATTCCAATAATTTAGGTATTGAGACCAATATTTTAGAGCTCTATGACAGCAATGAAGCAAAAGAGAGCTGGCTTAAAAGAACAATTGAGGAAACAATCTTAGCTGATCCGTTAAAAAGAATCCTCAGCGTAGATGATTTTAATTTTAATTATCTCGAACCGGATTCAGTAGAGGTAACCTGTAAAATTACTTTAAAAAATGGAGT
>CANQNI010000076.1 GCA_947625175.1 uncultured Eubacteriaceae bacterium
TATTTAAATGACAAAAAAAGGTATCGGAGCATCCCCAGGGATTGCTATTGCAGACGCATTTGTATATGTAAAAGAAGACGTAGAAATTCCAACCAATAAAGTTGATAACGTTGAAGCCGAATTAGAACTGTTTGACGATGCTGTTAAGAAATCAAAAGAACAGTTAGCTCAGGTTAGAGAAAAAGCTGCTGAAGCTTTAAGTGAAGAAGAAGCTGCTATCTTTGATGCTCATGCTTTATTCCTGGATGATCCGGACTTTGTTGACGCTATAAAAGCTAATATTGAAGCAAATGCTGATAATGCTGCTTTAGCAACTCAAAATAAAACAGATGAAATGTGGGCAATGTTCGATGCTATGGATGATCCTTATTTCCAGGCTCGTAAAGCTGATATTAAGGACGTTGGAACACGTGTAATTAATAATATTTTGGGTATAGAAGAAGTGGATATTTCTAACTTACCTAATGATGTCATATTAATCGCCGTTGACCTGGCTCCATCTGATACTGCTCAAATGGACAAACAACATGTTAAGGGCTTTGCTACAGATATCGGAAGTCGTACCAGTCATACAGCTATTATGGCTCGTAGTTTGGAAATTCCAGCAGTTCTTGGATTAGATAACATTACTACTGAAGTTAAAAATGGCGATAAAGTTATCGTTGATGGAAGTACTGGTGAAGTTGTCGTTAATCCGGATGCCGAAACCTTAAAGAAATATGAAGAAGCTAAAAAGAATTATGAAGAATACCAGAAAGAACTTGCTCAATTAAAAGATCTTCCAGCTGAAACAACTGATGGTCATAAAGTTGAACTGGTAGGTAATATTGGTTCACCTAATGATGTTGAAGGTGTTTTAAAGAATGGCGGATCAGGAGTTGGTTTATATCGTACTGAATTCCTATATATGGATTCTGATACAATGCCAGATGAAGAAACTCAGTTTAAAGCTTATAAAGAAGTTCTTCAGGCTTTCGATGGAAAACCTGTCATTATCCGAACTCTGGATATTGGTGGTGATAAGAAATTACCTTATCTGACACTCGAAGAAGAAATGAATCCATTCCTGGGTCTTAGAGCTATTCGTTTATGCTTTAATGAACCTGAATTATTTAAAACACAATTAAAAGCTATCTTAAGAGCTTCTGTTTATGGACAAGCCTTGATTATGTTCCCAATGATTTCCGGAGTTCAGGAAGTTAAGAAAGCTAAAGCTATTCTGGATGAATGTAAAAAAGAACTTGATGAAAAAGGAATAAAATACGATAAAGAAATTAAAGTTGGTATTATGATTGAAATACCGGCTGCTGCTGTTACAGCTGATATTATTGTTCCAGAAGTTGATTTCTTCTCCATTGGAACTAATGACCTATGTCAATATACTTTAGCTGTAGACCGTATGAATCAGAATATTTCTTATCTCTATAATCCAATGCACCCTGCAATTTTAAGACTTATCAAGAATGTTATTCAGGCTTCTCATTCTGAAGTTGGTAAATTTACAGGAATGTGTGGAGAATTTGCCGGTGATCCTTATGCCACATTAATCTTAATGGGATTAGGACTTGATGAATTCTCAATGAGTGCTTCTAGTATTCCACAAATTAAGAAAATCGTTCGCAGTGTTTCTTATCAAGAAGCTCAGAGAATTGCTAATGATGCTTTACAGTTAAGCACAGGTGACGAAGTTCTTGACTTTGCTAAAAAGGAAATTGAAAAACTCGGCATCAAAATAATATAGGTTTAATTAGTATGAGTGATAAAGAAAAGGCGAGTGCAACTGTAACTGTTTCCAATCAAACTGGTTTACATGCTCGTCCTGCTTCACTTTTTGTTCAGAAAGCTGCCCGCTTTAAGAGTGATATAGATGTTCTTCTGAATGAAAAAAGAATTAATGCTAAAAGTATAATGGGCATCCTTTCCGCAGGAATTGGTCAGGGTGTTGAAATTATTATTGAAGCAGAAGGTGAAGATGCTGAAGATGCAGTTGATGCCCTAGTTGCTCTTGTTAACGAAAAATTTGGAGAAGAAGAATAAAACGTTTGACGGAGGTTAAGATAATGGCTAAATGTGGTGGATTTGTTTGTGGTTTATTCGTTGGTGCTATAGTTGGTAGTGCAGCTGGATTCCTTTGCGCTCCTGAAAGTGGAGAAAAATTCCGTAGCCGTATAAAAGAAACAGCTGAACAAACTTTTGATAATCTTTCAAATAAGGTAGATGCTGTTGGTAGTGATATTAAAACATATGTTGATAATGTTACAACAGATATCACTGATAAAGTAAATCAATATAAATTACAGCTAGAAGATAGAATTTCTGATATCCAAAAAGAAGTTGATGCTGATATCGCAGAATTAAATGAAGAATTAGAACAACTACATACGGAAGAAGAAAATCATAAAAAAGAATTAGAAGCTAAAATAGACGCTGACGTATCTAAAGATAAAGAAAATGCTTAATTTATCAATTACTTGGTGGGAACTGGCTTTAATTATCATAGCCATAGTAGTGGTTGTTTGCGCTTATTTCTTAATTAAGTTTTTAAAGTCAGTAATGCAGACATTAACTAATATAAATAATCTTATAGTTGATAATAAACGTTCAGTTGAGAATATTTTAGATAATGTTGATGATATAACAAAAGATACTTCTAAAATAACTGATAAAGCAGATACAATTGCAAATGAAGTAACTGGAACGGTATCGGCTGTAAAATCTGACGTTGTTAGTCCGTTGATTCAGTCAGCGGCAACTATAGTTAAATTAGTTACTACGTCGACACAAAGAAGAAGCCATAATTCAACCGATAACCAATAATTGTCTATAAACTAGGTGGTCTTAGGACCACCTAATTTTTTCCTCAAAAAAACTTAAAAAAATATTATTAATCGCTGAGTTTGGGTAAAATCATTAATGGTATGTGAAAGTTATGGAGGCGTTAATGGTTGATATTTCTAATCAAGAACACGTTAGTAAGATAAAAGGTGAGGTTGATATAGCCACAGCTAAACAATTCGAAGATGCCATTTTAGAACAATTAGAAAAAGAATATCCAATTATAGTTTTAGATTTAACAGAAATGGATTATATAGATAGTACGGGCATAGGAATTTTAATGAACATCAAGAAAAATGTTCTTAAAGATGGGCAGGACATAGTACTATATCGACCAAAGAGAAGTATACAAAAATTATTGCAGTTAACTGGTGTTGAACAAGTATTTACAATTAAGAAGTAAAGGAAGACATGAGTAATCAATTGAGAATAAGAGAAGATCCTGCTAAAGTCGAATTGGTTTTACCGAATCTTCCTGAATATATAGCATTAGCCCGCTATGGAGTTTCTTTTATGGCTAATACAGCCAACTTTAATATTGATGAAATAGAAGATATCCGAGTGGCTATTTCTGAAGCATGTACAAATGCTATTCAGTATGGTTGTACTAAGTGTGATCATTATTACGACTATGAAAAGGTTAAAGAACCTATCATTGGCGAACAAGTTGGTGGTTTTGGATTATTTCTCATAAAATCTTTAATGGATAACCTTGAAGTTAATAGTATAATAGGACAAGGAACAACTTTAAAACTACAAAAGATTTTGGGGTCCCAAAATGGAACAGAGAAGCCAACTCACGAAACAAGAAACTAGGAAGTTATTTAAAGAGTTAAAAGAATCCAAAGATAAACAAATCCGAAATCAATTAATCGAAAACTTTATGTATATTCCTAAGTTACTAACGAGGAAATATGCCTATAAAAAATCTGAATATGAAGATATCTATCAGGTAGCCTGTCTGGGATTGATGTATGCAGTGGATAGATATGATCCGGATAAGGGATTTGAATTTGATACTTTTGCTTCTCCTACAATTATTGGAGAAATTAAAAAATATTACCGTGATAAACAGTTTATTATCCGCGTTCCTAGAAGAATTCAAGAATTAAATCGTGAAGTCAATAGAGCTCAAACAACCTTAGAACACCAATTAATGGGTCCTCCAACTATCTCAGATATTGCTGAGTATTTAGAAGTTTCCGAAGAAGATATTATCGAAGCCTTAGAAGGAAATAACGTTATTTATCCTAAGTCATTATCAATGGAATTTGATAATAGTAATAGTGATAGTCAGGATACAACACTGATGGATCTCGTAGGAATTCCAGATGATAATATGGAAAATATTAGTCTTGTCGAAGATATGAAGCGCAGATTAGAAACTTTAAATCCTGTTGAACGAATTATTATCGAAGAACGTTATTACAAAGGAAAAACTCAAAAAGAAGTTGCTAATATCATTGGAAAATCTCAAATGACAGTATCACGGTTAGAAAAAAAAGTAATGGAAAAATTGAGAAAAACATAATTAATATTCCTCATTTAATTAAACTTAATATTTATTTTAACTCTATAAATCCAATCCAATTAGGATTGGATTTTTTTATGCGCAAATTAAACGATTCGAATTAATTCCTGTTTGAAACGGTTGCAGTTTAAGGATCTTTAATATATTATTAAATGAATTGATTTTTAAGAAAATAATAATAGTAGGAGTTTAATATATATGAAAACATACCCAACGAAATCGCTACGTAATGTTTTATTACTAGGTCATGGAGGAAGCGGAAAAACTTCTATGACTGAAGCAATGGCTTTTAATGCTGGATTAATCGACAGAATGGGATCAATTGAAGAAGGAAATACTATTTCTGATTTTGATGCTTCAGAAAAGAAACGTTTATTTTCTATTTCATCTTCAATTATTCCGATTGAATATGGTGGACATAAAATTAACATTATAGATGTTCCAGGTTATTTTGATTTTGTTGGAGAAGCTCAAGGTGCTTTAAGAGTAGCTGATGCAGCTATTATAGTAATAGATGCTTTATCAGGTGTTCAGGTAGGAACAGAAAAAGCTTTAGAACTAATTAAAAAAGCTGACATTCCAGCTTTTATTGTAGTTAATAAGATGGATCGTGAAAATGTTGAATTTTCTAAAGTAATGGATCAGCTACAGGAAATCCTGGGAACCAAAGTAGTTCCTTTCATGTTACCACTTGGCGAAGGACCAGAAATGCGTGGTATCGTTAATATCGTTGATATGAAAGGTAGAGAACGTAAGGATAATCGTTGTTTTGATGTAGAAGTTCCTGATGATATCGCTGAAAGCATGGAACCATATCGCGAAATGATTATGGAAGGAGTTGCTCAAACTAGTGAAGAATTAATGGATAAATACTTCGAAGGAGAAGAATTATCAGAACAGGAAATTCATCAGGGGATTAGAGAAGGCGTTCTAGAAAGAGATCTAATTCCTGTATTAGTAGCTTCTTCAACCAATAATATTGGAATTGAAACGATCGAAAACATGATTATCGATTACTTCCCAGCACCAAATGAAACAGAAGTAAATATCGGTGTTGATCCAAGAGATCAGAAAGAAATCGAAAGAGAAGTTGATAATGAAGAACCATTCTCAGCCTATATCTTTAAAACAATTGCTGACCCATATGTTGGTAAATTGTCTATCTTTAAAGTTATGTCTGGAGAATTAAATAATGCAACTGATGTTTATAATACAACTCAAAGTGAACGTGAAAAAGCTAATCATATTTACGTTCTTAGAGGAAATAAACAAGATGAAGTTGAAACTTTAAGTGCTGGTGACATTGGAGCATATTCTAAATTAAACAGAACGATTACTGGAGACACTTTAGCTGATCAAAAAAATCCAATAATTTATGAAAAAACAGAATTGGCAAAGCCCGTTATTTCCATGGCCATTGAAGCTAAAAGTAAATCCGATGTTGATAAATTGTCTACTGGGCTCCACCGTCTTATGGAAGAAGACCCAACTATTGAATTTGAAAGAAATCCAGAAACAAAACAAACTCTACTTTCTGGATTAGGAGAAATGCACCTGGATATTATTAGTGATAAACTTAAATCCAAATTTGGTGTTGATGTTGAATTACTTCCAATGCGCATTCCATATCGTGAAACTATCACAAAGACTGCTGAAGCACAGGGGCGTCATAAGAAACAGTCCGGTGGTGCTGGTCAATTTGGTGATGTCTGGGTTAAATTTGAACCAGCTGATGATATGAATGATGATTTTGAATTCATTGATAAAGTTGTTGGTGGGGCTGTTCCTAGAAACTTTATACCTGCTGTTGAAAAAGGTTTAGCTGAAGCTATGAATGTTGGTGTTCTAGCTGGTTATCCAGTTACAGGTGTTAAAGCTACGCTATATGACGGTTCTTATCACTCTGTTGACTCAGATGAAATGTCCTTTAAAATGGCTGCTAACCTAGCTTATCGTAATGGTATGCCTCAAGCCGGTCCTGTTATACTAGAACCTATTTATTCACTCAAAATTACTGTTCCTGAAGAATATATGGGAGATATTATGGGTGACTTAAACAAAAAACGTGGCAGAATAATGGGTATGGAACCTATTGAAGGGGGTAAGCAAGTAATTTCTGCAGAAGCACCTTATGGTGAACTATTTAAATATGCTACCGAGTTAAGATCTATGACACAAGCCAGAGGTGATTTTGAAATGGAATTCGCCCGCTATGAACAGGCTCCTAGCATTGTAAGCGAAAAAGTTATCGCTGATGCGAAAGCAGAGAAAGAAAAGAAATAAGAGAAAAGTCCTTAAAATCTATCTGATTTTAAGGATTTTTCTTATTTTTTCTGCAATAATAAAAAATATATTGTTGTATGATTCCGGCATTATTACCAAATTTTTCAAATGGAGAAACTCCATCATAATTTTCTTTAATACATCGGTTTATCCAGATATCAATTGGAACTAGATCTGTTCTGGAATAAGCAAACAAACTAACACAGTGAGCTACTTTATCTCCAACACCTTTAATCTTTTTTAATTCAGTAACTAATTCCTCGTTCGATAATTTATACAGATTCCTAAGGTTAATCTCATTATTATTAACTTTATTAATAGCGTCTTTTAAATAAGGAGCTCTATAACCAAATCGTGAACAACCGTTGTTATAAATAGTCTATATTGTCTATTTACTGAATCCGGTTTCATCCTGCCTCTTTTGAGGAAAG
>CANQNI010000077.1 GCA_947625175.1 uncultured Eubacteriaceae bacterium
TCTAACAGTGCTCTAAGTGAAACGGGTCAGCAGGATCAACTTATCGTGGCGGTGTATCCACGTTAAAAAAAGCGTAGTCTTATGAATTAATAGCTTTTATTATAAAATCCATTGACTGCGATATACACTAAAGAAGAACTAAGAGAAATTGCTCCTTACTGGGAACATAATACGACCCTGGATAAAGGACTAGCCTATATGCCTGAAAGCGCAAGAATTTTTTACGATCTTGGGATTATTAAAGCTGAAGGTAACATTACTAGCGGTGACGCCCATATAGCTGTTGATTATGGAAAGCTTATTAGAAACGGCTTAAAAGAATTTGAAAAAAGAGCTATTAAAGAGCAGGAGAAACTTGACTTAACCGATTTTAACAACATGAAAAAGTACCATTTTTACGAATCAGTTAAGATAATCATTTCGGCAGTTAAACAGTTTGCTGAACGTTTTTCTAAACTCGCTAGTGAAATGGCTCAGAATGAAACAAATCCTAAACGTAAAGCTGAACTTGAAAGAATAGCTAAAGTCTGTGCTAAAGTTCCCTATGAACCATCCTCTGATTTCTATGAAGCTTTACAAGCTATCTGGTTTATTCACCTTATTCTTCAGATTGAATCTAATGGTCATTCCCTATCCTATGGAAGAATGGATCAGTACCTTAATGATTATCTGGAAAAGGACCTAGCTGAAGGAAAACTAACAGAAGAAGAAGCTATTGAACTTTTAACCAACCTATGGCTTAAAACTTTTACGATAAACAAAGTTAGAAGCTGGTCTCATACCCAGTTTTCAGCCGGCTCACCTCTTTATCAGAACGTTACAATAGGTGGTCAGACTAGAGATAAAGAAGATGCTGTTAATAAACTCAGTTATCTTATTTTAAAATCAGTAGCGCAGACCCGTCTTCCCCAACCAAACTTGACGGTACGTTATCATAAAGATCTACCAGCTGAATTTATGGATGAAGCGGTTGAAGTAGTTAAACTCGGTTTTGGAATGCCTGCTTTTAATAGTGATGAAATTATTATTCCATCCTTTATCAATAAGGGGGTTAAAGAAGAAGACGCCTATGACTATAGTGCTATTGGCTGTGTTGAAACAGCAGTTCCTGGAAAATGGGGATACCGCTGTACTGGAATGTCCTTTATTAATTTCCCCAAAACACTACTTATTGTTATGAATGGTGGTGTTGATCCTGAAAGTGGTATTAAACTAATCGATGGAATTAAACCATTTGAAGAAATAGAAAGTTTTGAAGAATTAACCGAGCAATGGGATAAAGTTATAAGGGAATTCACCCGTCAATCTGTGATCATAGAAAACGCCTGTGATCTGGTTTTAGAAAATGATGTACCGGATATTCTTTGCAGTACGTTAACTGAAGATTGTATTGGGCGCGGCAAAACCATTAAAGAAGGCGGAGCTGTTTATGACTTTGTTTCTGGTCTTCAGGTTGGAATTGCCAATCTGGCCGACTCACTTGCGGCGATTAAAAAGTTAGTATTTGAAGAAGGTAAAATTACTCAAGAAGAATTAATGGAAGCTCTTCGAAGTGATTTTGCTGGAAAAAGAGGTCAGGAAATTCAACAGATGCTTATCAACGATGCTCCAAAATATGGAAATGATGATGATTATGTTGATAACCTGGTCGTTGATGCCTATGAAAGCTATATTGATGAAGTAGAAAAATATCCAAACACTCGTTACGGTCGAGGACCAATAGGAGGAACAAGATACGCCGGAACTTCATCTATTTCAGCTAATGTTGGTCAGGGAAAGGGAACCTTGGCTACACCTGATGGAAGAAGTGCCTATACTCCACTAGCCGAAGGATGCTCTCCATCACACTCTATGGATCAAAATGGACCAACTGCTGTATTTAAATCCGTTTCAAAACTGAATACACCTGAAATTACCGGTGGAGTTCTACTAAATCAGAAAGTAACACCAACAATGTTATCTACTGAAGAAAATAAACAAAAACTGGAAGCTTTAATTAGAACTTTCTTTAACCGCTTAAAAGGTTATCATGTTCAGTATAATGTAGTTGACAGAGATACACTCATTGATGCTCAAAAGCATCCGGAAAAACACCGTGATCTAATCGTCCGTGTTGCCGGATATTCAGCTTTCTTTAATTCGTTGTCCAAGGCAACTCAGGATGATATTATTGAAAGAACAGAACAAACTTTATAGAGGTACTTATGAAGTTTTTAATAGATTCAATTGATTTAAAAGAGGTAAAAGACCTGATTGATCACTTACCTATTGCTGGTGTTACTTCAAATCCATCAATTGTTAAAGAAGTCGCCCCAAAAAACTTTTTCGAATATATGCTAGAACTTAAGAAAGTCATTGGAGACCGGCAACTTCATGTTCAGGTTATCGCTAAAGATTTTCAAGGAATTTTAAAAGAAGCTGAAGTAATAACTAAAAATCTAGGTAAAGAAACTTTCATAAAAGTTCCAGCAACTTACGAAGGAATTAAAGCGATCAGAGCTCTAAAGAAAGATGGATACAAGGTAACTGCTACTGCTATTTATACTTTAGCCCAATCTTACATGGCTTTAGAAGCTGGTGCTGATTATATCGCTCCTTATACGAACCGAATTGAAAATCTCGGTGGTAATCCATATGACCTGGCAAATAATCTTCGAAATAGTATCGATGAAGACAAGAGCAGTTGTCAGATTTTAGCCGCAAGTTTTAAAAATATTAGTCAGGTTTTAGAAATGATTAATAGCGGGGCTCAGTGCGTAACTGTTTCCCCAGATTTATTAAAACAAATTTTTAAGGACCCAAGTATTACTAAAGCAGTAGACGATTTTAACAAAGGTTGGGAATCTGTATATCACAAAGATTCACTATAAACTTTTGATCCGGTTAATTCCGGATCTTTCTATTTCTCCTGATTTTATTTAATTTATAATAGTATAAATAATAACTAATTATGGAAACAAGAAATGTTCAATGTAAATCAGGAAATTAATAATGATTTTATTAATTATTGGCTAAAACCATTCAATGAAGATGAAAAAGAATGGTTTTGGAAGTATTTAAATCTAGCCTATAAATATAACAATTATTGCAGTTATAATTTTAATCCTCCTACTTTAACTATTCTTTTTGGAAACCAAACCTTACTGATTCGTCCTTATGGAAAAAAGTTTAATATCTATAAAACTGACCTAGACCTTAAACGAAAAAAACTAACTTTTGAAGAATTAAAAGAACTCTATCCAAAAGTTGAAGAAAGCTTAAGAAATCTTGAACCTACTCAAGTCCCTGAACCAAAGGATTATGATCTTAACACAGCAACTAAAATATTGGAAACTTTTGGTTTTACAACTGATTTTTTAAATAAACTCAAAAAAATCGATGTAAAGGATGCATTGATCTTTCTAGCTAAACAAAATACACCTGTAAAAGAGCTTCAAGATTATTATAAAAAGCTGGTCAAAGAAGAAGGTTGTGATATGCCGGATATAACCAGATTAACTAGATTTGAGCTTTTAATGTATAAAGCTATTTTTGAAGTCGGTTTTGTTCCGGATGCTGTAACTTTTCAACTTGATAACGATTATGATCTCACCGATATACTCGGTAATTATATAATCTTTTATTACCAACTTCCTTATCGCTTTGATTGCTATTTTAAAAAAAGTAAAACTGTTGTTGATTTTCTCTCTCTAGCTATTATTCGTAAAGATTCAATATATGAATTATTAAGATCAGCATTAGGTTATTATGATACGGATCAAATTCTTTCTAAATTGGTATTAATTGTTAAAGCTATTCAGGATAATGATTTAACTGAACTTTTAGAAACAGATTTAAAATATTTAGTACTATTGCCATTAAAAGAACTTAGAAAAGTACATAAAGTTATTCCACTTTTAAAATATGTAAAAAATGGAACAGAGATTTTAAATAAAACTTTAGAAGATGATAATAGTTACGATCATTTTAATCAGAATCTTATGAAAAATATTACAATCAGTTTGTTGGATTTAAAAGAAGATTATACCTGGGAAGAACATTTCTATTATTAATTCACAAATTTATTAGCTTTCTAATTCTGAACTAAAATTTTATAGTTAATAAAAGAGAAAATTCCGAATTATATGGAATAATATTTAAGTTTCCTTTTATTAGTTTAAAAATTCTGATGGTAGAATATTCTTTAACTATAAAAAGATAATCGGTTAATTAAAGAGGTTTTTAAAATGATAAATATGATGGCCAAACTTCAGGAGAGAGAAGATCAGGGAAATCCCATTAAAGTTAGTATTGTTGGAGCGGGTCAGATGGGAACAGCCTTAACTGCTCAAATTACTAACATGAAAGGAATGGAACCGGCAATATTAGCTAACCGGACTGTTGAGAAAGCTAAAAAAGCCTATGAAGAAGCCGGCTATACAGAAGGGAAGGATTTCTTTATTACTGATGACCTGGAAGAAGCTAATAAATTATTAAGTGAAGGAAAGTTCATTGCTACCAGTAACAATGATATTGCTACTAAAGCTGATATTATTGATTGTGTAGTTGAAGCAACAGGAGTCCCTCAAAGCGGGGCTAAAATTGCCATGGATGCAATTAATGCCCAGAAAAACATTGTTATGCTCAATGTTGAAACCGATGTAACCATAGGACACCTGTTAAAGAAATTAGCTGACAATGCCGGAGTTATTTATACCGGTTCGGCTGGAGATGAGCCTGGCGCAGTAATAGAAATGTTCGATTACTTTAAAGCTCTTGGTTTCGATGTGAAAGTAGTTGGTAAAGGGAAAAATAATGGTATCGAACTGGATGCAACTCCTGAGTCTGTAATAGAAATTGCTAAAGAAAAAGGTGCTTCTCCGAAAATGATCTGTGCTTTTAGAGACGGAACTAAGACAATGGTTGAAATGACAGCAATGGCTAATGCTACCGGGTTTAAACCTGACGTAGTGGGAGGCCATGGGGCCAGTTCAGATGTTAAAGGCCTTAATGATATTCTGAGTCTAAAGAGTGAAGGTCGTGGTGGAGTTCTGGATAATTATCATGTTATTGATTATATAAACGGTGTAGCTCCAGGTGTATTTGTTATTATAGGAACCGATCAACCTAACGCTGCCGAAATTTTAAGATACATTGAAATGGGTGACGGACCAAACTATACAATTTACCGTCCATTCCATTTAACCTCTCTTGAAACTCCTATCTCAATTGCTAAAGCCGTAATCGATCATGAACCAACAATTATTCCAAGATTTGGTCGGGTAGCTGAAACGGTTGCCGTAGCTAAAAAGGATTTAAAAGCTGGGGAGAAACTCGATGAGATTGGTGGATATACCTTTAGAGGTTTATTTATATCCGCTGAAGAAGCTGATAAAATCAAAGCCCTTCCAATGGGTTTAATCGATTCAGAAACTGAACTAGTAAGAGATGTTAAAAATGGTGATATACTAACTTATGATGATGTAAAACTTAATGATGATAATATAATAGTTCATCTGAGAAAATTACAAGATGAACTCATTTAAAAAACTTTTGCCCTATTGTTTAATAGGGCTTTTTAACGTGTTATTGTGAAGGAAGAAATATGAAAACGAAAGAAAACATTAAGGAGTTAAATCTACTTAAAGGTCCTTTATGGAACAAACTTTTGATTATAGCTATTCCACTCGCTTTTACTGGCATACTACAACAACTTTTTAACGCAGCTGATATCGCTGTTGTTGGTAATTTTATTGATAATCAGGACGTGGCTAAAGCTGCCGTTGCAGCCGTAGGTAGCAATTCTTCAATTGTTAATCTCCTGGTTAATCTATTTGTTGGCTTATCAATAGGAACCAATGTTATTATTGCCCAGTTTATAGGTCAGGGTAGAACTGACAATGTACATAAAGCAATCAGTACTTCTGTTATTATGTCTATAATTGGAGGTTTAATAATTGGATTAGGAGGACAGCTAGTTGTTAATAGTTTAATAAGTATAATGGGAGTTCCTCCGGATGTTTTCGATCTTGCTACAATTTATCTTAGAATTTATTTACTGGGAATGCCGGTAATTTTCCTTTATAATTTTGAGACTGCTATTTTCAGAAGCGTAGGAAATACTAGAATCCCCCTAATTGTACTGGCCTGTTCAGGAATTCTTAATGTTTTACTTAATCTATTCTTCGTAATGGTTGTTAAAATGACCGTTAGTGGAGTAGCATTAGCAACTGTTCTTTCTAATCTGGTTAGTGCTGTTATTCTTTTTTATCTTCTCTGTAAAACGAATGAAAACATTAAGATAATACCATCTAAAATCCATTTTGATAAAGTTAGCTTTAATCAGATTATTAAGATTGGACTTCCAGCAGGTGTCCAGGGGATGGTGTTTGCCGTAGCAAATATCTGTATTCAATCAGCGATTAATTCACTAGGAACCGAAGTAATGGCCGGTTCTGCTGCAGCAATGAATCTGGAACTCTTTAGTTACTATATTATGTCTTCCTTTGGGCAATCTTGTACCACTATGGTTGGTCAGAACTATGGAGCTGGTCAATTTGATCGTTGTCAACGCTCTCTTTACGTTTCATTATTGTTTGCACTCATAGCCTATTTGATTATACTTTTCTTACTATTTACATTTGGTAGTTTCTTCTTATCCCTATTTAATTCTGATCCCGATGTAATTTCTAATGGACTCATTCGTCTAAGATTTATGTTAATGGGTCATGTCTTTTCTGTATTAATAGAAGTATTATCAGGATATCTAAGAGGATTTGGCGTAAGTACCTCCCCTGCAATTGTTACTTTAATCTGTGTTTGTGGGATTAGAATTTTCTGGGTTTTTGTTTTATTCCCAATATATAGAACTTTTTCTTTCTTGATGTTAGTTTACCCTATTAGTTTAGGAATTAATGGATTGGCAATTCTACTCCTCTTTTTCTTTATGTTGAAGAAATTAAAGATAAAAACTACAACAATGGGAGCTACGGTAAGAAACTAAAAATTTAAAATTTTGATACTAGAAAAATTCAAATTTGAAAACTTTATTAAAAGGTTCTTCTTAATCACTTCTTGTAATAAACCTCAAC
>CANQNI010000078.1 GCA_947625175.1 uncultured Eubacteriaceae bacterium
TTCTGGTCAAAGTGTAAGGTAATAATATCGCCATAATCTGGTTCACTAAATCTATAACCAATTTCATTTACAATTAAGCGGTCGCCATCTACTAAAGTAGGATACATGGAAGAACCATTAACATAGTTAAAATCAATTATGAAGGTTTTAAGAAAGAAAGCTATAATAACAGCTAAAATTATTGACTGAATCCATTCTTTGGCTTCAGATGCAAATTTTGATTCTTTCTTTTTATTCTTTTGTTTAGCCATTTTTCTTTCAATCTACTTTTTCAAAAATTATATAAAAGTTGGTTGAAGAAAAGTTAAAGTTCTACTATTTTCTTGGTCTTACCTTTTCCTTAACCTTTGCAGCTTTACCAACTCGGTCACGGAGATAATTTAGTTTTGCTCTACGAACTTTACCATAGCGAACCACATGGATATCAGCAATTTTAGGTGAATGAATTGGGAAAGTTCTTTCAACACCAATACCTGATGAAATCTTTCTAACTGTAAAAGTTTTTCTGTTTCCTTCACCCTGGATTTTAATAACTGTTCCTTCAAAAACCTGAATTCTTTCACGTTTTCCTTCAATAACTTTAACGTCTACTCGAACAGTATCACCAACATTAAACTCAGGAACTGATTCCTTTTTATTTTGATCTTCAATTTTCTTTATAACATCATTCATTTTATTTCCTCATTTATTTTGATTTTTTAAAAACTTTTCATATAAGTCAGGCCGATTCTTTTGAGTAATTTCAATAGATTTTTCTTTTTGCCAGTCACGAATTTTCTGATGATGTCCCGAAATTAAAACATCGGGAACTAATTGTCCTTCAAAATCCCTTGGTCGTGTATATTGAGGATATTCTAAAAGATTATCAGAAAAAGATTCACTTTCAGCGCTTTCCTGATTACCTAGAACTTCTGGTATGAAACGAATCACAGAATCAAACACGGTTAGGGCAGGTAATTCTCCTCCGGTTAAGACATAATCACCAGTACAATATTGTTTAGTGACAAACTTATCTATAATTCGCTGATCTATTCCTTCATAATTGCCACAAATAAATATAATATCTTTATTAATTGAGTTGAGCTCTTTGGCTTCTTGCTGATTAAATTGTTTTCCAGTTGGGGTTAAATAGATTATTTCTTTATTCTCCCAGTCTGGAATACTTCTAATACTATCAGCTAAAGGTTTTGGCATCATTAGCATTCCTGGACCGCCCCCAAAGGGATAATCATCTACTCTATTATGTTTATTTCCGGCAAAGTCTCTGATATTAATTACTTCAGCTTTAATTAGACCTTTATCAAGAGCCTTTTTTATTAAACCTTTTTCCAGATAAGCATTAATCACTTCTGGAAATATCGTTAAGAAGTAAAAGTTCAAAGTTCAAAAAACTCCTCAGGGATATTAGCATAAATAGTTTCTAAATCAACTACTTCAAAGTATTCTTTTAAGGCAGGAACCAAAATCGTTTTATCTTCTAGTTGAATTTCAAAATTATCAACTACACCTGACTGTTTAACATCTTTTAGAGTTCCAATTTTATTTAAAGTATCTTTTTCGAGTATGTTAGCTCCTAGTAGATCAACGATAAAATATTCATCTTCCTCTGGAGATTCAGTTTGATCTCGAAAGATATAAACTTTTTCTCCAAGTAATTTTTCAGCTGTTGTTCTTTTAGTTACTCTGGCTAGGGACAAATAAACCTTTCCCCGATGAACACGACAATTAACTACAGGAAGTGTTTTTTGTCTGATCGTTACTGTTTTAAAAGCAAAGAAGTTTTCCGGTTTATCGGTATATGGTCTAATTTTTAGTTCCCCATCTAGACCATGATTACCTATTACTTCACCTACCTGAAAAAGATCCTGATCATTTTTCATAAATTAAACGATCTTTAAATCAACATAAATATCCTGAATGATACCAGCTGCCTTTAAAACAGTTCTAATAGCTTTAGCAATTTTACCCTGTTTTCCTATAACCTTACCCATATCATCTTCTGCTACGGTTAATTCGATATAAACTTCATCGTCTTCTTGATTTTCGGTTATTTGAATAGCGTCTGGATCATCAACTAATGATTCAGCTATTAAGTAAACTAAGTCCTTCATTTTATTCTCCTTCCGGAGTTAAATCTTCGGCTTCTTCTACCATGTCATCAGCTAATTCTTCACCTGTTGTTGCTGAAGCATCATCTTGAATTTCTGTTTCGGCTTCTTCAGTTTGAGCTTCTGTTTCTTCCGCTTTTGAAGCCTGTTCTTCTCTTTGGATTCTTATAATATTATCTACTGTATTAGTTGGTTTTGCTCCAACTCCTAACCAGTAATCTACACGATCTAAATCAAGTTTTACATCAGGTGGATCTAATAATGGATTGTAATAACCAATTTCTTCAATATTTTTACCATCTCTAGGTGATCTAATATCCGCAACAACAATTCTGTAAAATGGTCTTTTTTTACGACCCATTCTTTTTAATCTAATTTTTACCATTTTTCTTATCTCCTTCTTATCTACCAAAAGGCATTCTAAACCTTCTTCTTAATTTTCTTTTATTAGTAGGTCCATTAAATTGTTTAATTAATTTCTTTGTCTGGTCATATCCTTTAAGTAATTTATTCACATCACTTACCTGGACACCACTTCCCTGGGCTATTCTTCTCTTGCGCGAACCATTAAGAATATTTGGTTTTAATCTTTCTTCTTCTGTCATCGAAGAGATGATAGCAACTTGACGGTTGGCCTGCTTCTCTGCTGCCTTTGAGTCGAAATTCTTAATCTGGTTCCCACCAGTTATCATCTCTAACAGACTTCCAATATCGCCCATTTGTTGAATCTGCTTAATCTGATCACTATAATCATTTAGATCGAATTCCTGTTCACGGAGTTTCTTTTCAAGCTCTTCCGCTTTTTCCAGATCAATCATTTCTTGGGCTTTATCGATAAAGGATAAAACATCACTCATTCCTAGAATTCTATTAGCCATTCTATCTGGATAGAACATTTCAAGGTCAGTGAGTTTTTCTCCTGTCCCAATAAACTTAATTGGTTGGCCTGTTGAGTAGGTTATTGAAAGAGCAGCTCCACCTCTGGTATCCCCATCAAGTTTAGTTAAAATAACTCCGGATAAACCTAAACGGTTATTAAATTCATTGGCTACGTTAACAGATTCCTGACCAGTCATACCATCGACGGTCAGCAGTGTTTCTGTAGGATGTACCAGTGTAGAAATATCTTCAAGCTCTTTCATCAGGTTATCATCAATATGAAGTCGTCCAGCTGTATCAATAATTACCAGATCATGTCCGTTTGTTTTAGCATAACTAACCGCTTCACGAGCTATTAAGCGGGGATTCATTTTTTGCTTGAATGAATAGACAGGAATATTAAGTTGTCTCCCTAAAACCTCCAATTGTTCAATAGCAGCAGGACGTTGAACGTCACAAGCTACCAGTAAAGGGTTGAGCTTCTTTTCTTTTCTTAAGAGATTAGCTAGTTTAGCAGCTGTTGTAGTTTTACCAGCTCCTTGTAAGCCAACCATCATGAAAATATTAGGCTCATCTTTATGGATTTCAAGCTCCGTTGTCTCTCCGCCTAGAAGGTTGATTAATTCATCGTTGACTATTTTGATATATTGTTGAGCCGGTGTGAGAGATTTCATTACTTCCTCTCCATTAGCTCTTTGTGCTACTAATTTAGTAAATTCTTTTACAACTTTAAAGTTAACGTCAGCCTCTAAAAGAGCGAGTTTAATTTCTCTATTAGCAGCTTTAATATCACTTTCAGTTAATTTGCCTTTCTTTTTTAGACCAGCAAAGACATTTTGAAACTTTTCATTTAAACCTTCAAAAATCATGATTAACCTCTTAAATCATGAATACTTTGGAGTATAACTTCTTTTGAATTACTACTTATTTCTTCTTTACCTAAAATCGTTTTTAGATTTTTGATAATTTCGTTATACTTCTTTTCGCGATTGATTTCATTTGAGACCAAATGCAGTTTACTTTCATAATTATTTAAGCTTTTGGCAGAACGTTTTACAATATCATAGATTGCCTGACGACTAGAGCCAAGTCGCTGTGCAATTTCAGCAAGACTTAAATCTTCGTTATAATAAAGATCAAGCACTTCCCGTTGATGATTTGTAAGAAGTTCTTTATAGAAATCATAAAATAAACGGTCTTTAATTAAGTTATCCATTATTTTACTGGTAAAGTAATTTTACTTTACAAGTTAGTTATTTTAACAAAATAAGGAATTATGTCAAGAACTTAATACGAAATTTAAGCAAAAAAAAGAACATATTCATTTTAAATATGTTCAAGTTATCTTATTTTTTTAAATTTTCGAGAATCCATTTAATACCTTTAGCCATTCTAAGATTTGGTTGATGATAATGATTACCTTTATTTAACTGGAAAATTGAATCTATTCCAACAGACTGGTAATAAGCCAATAATTCTTTCATTATTTTATGAGTTTGACTAACTACAGGATTATCAGCAAAAGTTTCAAGATTTCCAACGGATAAATAGATAGCTTTTGGTTTATTTTTCTTATTAAAAGGATGGGTTTTAACATAATTTAAAAATCCTGGATACCAGACTGAACCAGAAGCTGCCATGATAGCAGAGAAGTAATCAGTTAAATAAGGCGTAAATAATGCAAACAAACCTCCCATGGAATATCCGGCTATAATCCGGCATTTAGGATTATAATCAATTTTTTCAAGAACTTTAGGAATCAGTTCATTAATCATCCATTTGCAATAATTATCAGCTCCTCCTGTAAAATCATCGTCAGGACTAATTACTGGAAGATGAGGCCAGGGTGATAGATCTTCATCCCATCTTAGGTGACTAATTGAAACCATCGTAAAGGGCGGACAATCAATTTCGCTACATTTTTGTAAAATTTCTTCTCCTTGTTCAAAGAAATTATTTATATAAATTATCGGAGCATTTTTGTCTTTACAGGTAAAGATTCTAACTTCTCTATTATTTAATTTGAAATAAATTGGCTCTGTCATTTTACTCTCCTAGAATAAGATAATCCTTTAAATCTTTAAAGCCTAAGTGTTTATAGAGATTAAAGGCCTTCTTAGTAGACTCTAAATAAATTTTATTAACATGTTTTTCCTGAGCTTTTTTAATTAACCAGGAAACGATTTGAGTGGCAATTCCATGATTTTGGTATTCTACCGGTGTATAGATATTCATTAAATAGGCGCATTTCCCATTCTGATTATCTGGTGAGGGCATTTCCTGATATAAACACATACCCCCACACCCAACGATTTTTTGATTTAATAAAGCAAAAGCAGCAATATGACTTCCCTCTGGAATTGTTTTTAAATAATATTCTTTATTTTGATTATATAATTCTGACATATTAAAATTGTTAGGAAGTTTAAAAACTGTTTTTAACACCAGCATTCGCCATTGCATTAATTCTTCTAAATTATCAATTCCAGCTTCTTTAATTGAAACTTTTATTATCTTCATAGATCTTGAATTACTGGTAAGGCTTGATTGTTTACTTTACCGTTAGCTTTAACAGGTAAATTATCCATTTGGACAAAATATTCCGGTATCATATAATCAGGAAGAAAATTGGAAATTTCGTTAACTAGCTCTTCTAAACTATGATTAATATCTTTAAAAACCACATAGGCAGTTAGGTGGTTAAGTCCTGTCTTATCCTGGTGAGACCTGACAACTGCTTTATCTACAGAACTTGTTGTATTAATTACATTTTCGACTTCAATCGGTTCAACACGCTTTCCTTCAACCATTATTTGCGAATCTTTTCTATGAAGAAAAACTAAATTACCATCTTCTTGAAGATATCCAATATCACCACTTCGATATAATATTGTTCCATCAGTTTGTTTAACAAAAGCTTTATTTTCTTCTATTCTATCCCCAATATAACCTTTTGAAACTCCATTTCCCAAGATACAAATTTCTCCTGGGTTTCCTATTGGAACTGGTTCTAAGTTATTATCCAATAGTTTAATTTCTACACCTAAAATAGGTTTACCTATTGGATAAACACCATTATCTAAGGGAATATCGCATTTATAATAACTGGCACATACCGTTGTTTCAGATGGACCATAAGTGTTATAGATATCAACTTTATTAATTAGATTATCAATATAATCTTGCCTTAAAACATCTCCACCACTTATTAGTAACCGGATAGATTCAGGCATTTTATTCAATCTATTAATATCTTGAAGTAAATATGGAAAACCACTGATGATCGTTATGTTGTTATTTTCAACATAATTTATTAAATCTTCTATATTATTTCTGGCCTCTTCTGGCGGAATTGCTAGTGCTGCTCCATTAAGAAGCGAAGCAAAAACTTCTTCAACAAAGATATCAAATGTACAAACCGAATACTGAAGCATTATATCTACTGGTTTTAAATTAAACTCTTTATTAAAAGCGCGAATATAATTAGCTACATTCCTATTTCTTACAGCAATACCTTTTGGCTTACCAGTTGATCCGGAAGTATATAAAATATAAGCTGTACTCTCAGGTGATACTTCTGAATGGGAATTTGAATTTTTATTACTTAGTAGTTCATTTATTGAATAGGTTTCAACACCTTCTAATTTATTTTTATATTTATCTTCAGTTATAACTAAATCAACATCGGCGTCCTGCATCATGAATTTTATTCTCTCGTTAGGAAAAGAAGGTTCCACCGGAACATAAGTTTTTCCCAGTTTTAATAAAGCAAGAATAGTAGCGATCATATTTATGGAATGATCCATAATCAGACCAACCGTCTCAACTTCTGCTGGGATTTTCTGTGAAATCTTATTAATATAATTAAGCAATTCTTCTCTTGAATATCTTTCTTGATTGTCAATTAATGCAAGCGCGTTTGGATTTTTTTCTACCTGGTTTTCAAACAAATCGAAAATTATATTATCATTCATTTTAATTTCTAATATTAAATAAGGGAAATCTAGTGACATACTCCCGGCACTTAACGAAGTCTTCGTTTGAAGTGCGGGCTTCTCGTTTAAGCCCTGTAGGGGAGCTTT
>CANQNI010000079.1 GCA_947625175.1 uncultured Eubacteriaceae bacterium
TGTAACACATTATGATAATTAGGAACAGGGATAACTAAAAAACCAGATATTAAAGCAGGTAAAATAACAATTAAAGCTGTTGTAAAATTCATACCTTGAAAAATTATTAACATTATCAACGTAATTGTACACCCTGAACCAAATATTACTAAATCAATCCCGGTAAAAAAACCTAAAATTAATTTAGACTTTTTAGTATTAGCTGGAATCAAATAATTGTCGTTCATTAATTATACCCCATTTCTATTATTTTTTATCTTGTTTTCTTTGTCTAAATGTGTCTTCTTTTAAAGTAAATTCATTTAATCTATTAGTATAAGAAGCTTTATTAACTTTTTGAACTGTAACAGTAGTTCCATTACTTAATGTTTCAGTTTCAACATCTGATGACGTACCAATATAATTAGCCAATCTTGGATTATTATTTCTAAATGTTTCAATCTGTTTATTTGCAGTTGCAAAAGCACTAGCTTTCTGCGTTTTAATTTCAGTTTCTGTAGCTTTTAAGAAGTCATCAGCTTTTCTACTAAGTTCATCAGCAGACATTTTCTTTTTCAACAAGTCTTCGTATTTGTTGGATTGATTATTAATTAAATCTCTTAATGCTTTTTGCTCACTTGGGTTAACAGCATTTACAATTTCATTTCTAGCTTTATCTCTAGCACTTTTCATTGCCTTATCTACTGATACACCTGGATTACTGTTAACTATATTTTGGAATTCTTGATTAAATTTAGAAACAAAATCAGCATTCATAGTACTAGTAAAACTATTAAGGGCATTATTAGCCATTGTTGAATTAATATGGGCTTCTCTTTGCTTAGCCTCTGCATCAATATAAGCTTTTTCCTGTTTAAATAAATTATCTCTATTTGATACTAACTTTTTAAATTCTTCTAGCCTTGCTCTCTCGTTCTTTTCAGCATCAGTTAATGTATAAGCTGACTCACCTTGAATTAAAGTTTGAGCATTAATTGCTGCATTTTGAACAGTTTGAGTAGCTGATGCAGCTATACCTCCAATAACTGGAATGCTAGCAATAACTGGATGAGCTTCACTTGCAGCTTCAGCACGACCTGCTCTAGCTGCTCTAGCTGCTTCAGCAGCATCAGCTGCAGATACAGCATTTGTTCCAATATCACCAAAGTTTTTAATATTTTTAGCTCTATATCCACCTCTTACGGTTCCAGAAGTAGTACCAGCAATTCCAGAAAGAAGGAATCCTGCCCCAGAAAGTAAGGTTTTTCCAGCTAATTTACCATAAGAACCGATTGCTCTAGCATTAGCAATAATCTCCCCACGTGTATTCCAATGGTCATTTTCAAATTGGGCATTAGCACGATGATATTTAAATTCTTGATCAGCTAGATTTTTATTTGTTTTCCAAGTATTAACAAATCTTTTACCACCACCAACTATGCTACGTCCTAGTGCTAGACCACCTGCACCAATAGCAGAAGTTGCAGCAAAGAAACCACCAGCTTTTAATTTATCTTTGATGCCAAGGTTGATATTGCCTGAGTCAAGGCCTAATATTTCACTTAACATCTTAGGTGCTTGTTTAGCAAAAGCAAGTAAGCCCATTAAAATAATAGCTAAAACAATTAACCCTTGAACTCCAGATGTAGCATATTTAAAGAAATCCATATTAGCTATTTGACTAAAAAAGTAAACAACTAAATACATAATAGCAACTCGAATAAATACTTCAAAATAAACCGTTAAAGTTAATTTTAACCATTTATCAAACGTTCCTTTTTTAGATGGAACTATTCGTAAAATTACGGGAATAGGAGCAATTAATTGACAGAAAGCGAATTTTACAATTCTTACCCCTAAATCTAAACAAAAGGAAAAAATTACATACAATAAACAAACTCCACAGGCTGTTGAAATAATTGGTACATAATGAAGTGATACTTCTTCTCCAACATTTAGGGTAACTGGATCACTATTTTCACTTTCAGGATCAGGAGGATCTTTAGCCTCAGAAATTAATTCTTGGGGTTCAACAGCCCAATCTCCTAAAACTGGTAAATTAAGAAATCTTCCTTCTTCTATTAGTTCAGCTTTTAAATCAAACCAACTATAATTATTATCTAATCTAACATTATAATTAGCAGGATTCAAAAAAGGATTTAGTGCTGTAAAAGCCATATAATTACCATACTTACTTATACTATCAGAGTTAGTTGAACCGGTACCAAATATAATAGAACCTATAACATTTTCTTTAAAAACAATACCTTGAATTTTATATGCATAATCAAAAAGTGTAGGAAGTAAACCTAAAATTACTAAAGATATTACAATATTTTGAGCAAGTTTTGTTAAACTTTTTTCACCAGATGTTGCTTTATCTGGATCAACTAAAGAAGTTAATAAGGCATAAGCAAGATAAAATAACATTACAACACCTATAATTGCATATATTCTTTTTGCAAAATTACTAAAAAAAGCATCTTCAAAAATTCGGGCATCAGCTAATTTTACAAATATTTGATAAGTTTGAGAAACTGCCCAATAAATTGCTCCATCTATTAAAAGTAAAATTTTATGAAACATACTATTTAACCATTTAATTGGATGAAAAATGGGATTAATTGCAATTAAAACATATAGATTCATTTGTTACCTCCAATCTCTTTTATTTTATTATTTTATTATACTATAAATTAAGAAATACCACAATTACTTAAATCGTAAAGTCCAAAAATATTAAACAACAATTCTAATAAATTGGGAATAAAAAACACTAAAATTGCTAAGATTATTCTTTTAAAGGTTTTTATGTTAGTTTTTCTAAAACCATCAGAATTATTATTTACTAAAATTTTAAGATAATCGATAATAGAAAAAACTATTGCTATAATAGGTGCAATGATTTTAATTAAGCCAAATATTCCATTTAATATTTTTTTTAAAGTAGTTTCTTCAGAAACTCCATTAGAAACAGTATAAAATACTGTTTCACAATTAAAATCATTAGAAGTATTAATCATTGTAATATCAGGATAATCATCAGTTAATCTTCCACCTAATTCTCCACCTATATTAGAATTATTAGCATCATTATTAACTTTAACTTCATTCCAATTATTATAACTTCTAAAAACCCTAAAATTACCATTTCCTTCTCTTATTTGAGGACCTGATACTCCATTATAGTTAGAACTATGAAACCATATATTTACCCCATTTTTTTGACCAACAAAAATGCCAATATGGTTATATGAACTTACCGTATCGTTATTTAAACCAACATCTCCAGGTCTTAAATTGTTTTCATTAATTAAATCAAAAGTGTTAGAAGTATTAAAATCGGCAGTCGTCCAGCCACAAGCTACATCTTTAACTCCTGCCCGATTAAAAGCCAAAGAAACATAACCTGAACAATCTAAACCATAAGGTGTCCCTGTTTCACAAGTTCCTGTGTGTCCTCCACCCCAAGCATATATTGTTCCTTTACCAATCATTAATCCAGCTTGTCTTATTACTTCTAATCTGCCTTCATCTAAACCACTAGGCCAATCATTTTCTAACTCTTCTATTAAATTAGCTACATCAGAAGACATTCCTTCCGTATTTACTTTATATGCTAAAGTTTTTAAAGGAAATGTCAAAAATAATAATAAAATAAAAATTATATTAACAATTATTTTCTTTTTCAAAATTTCACCCTTTTCTATTAACTTATATTGCAACTACTAATATCATATAAGCCAAAAATATGAAGCAATAAATCTAGCAAATATGGTAAGAAAACTAATAATATAGCTATTACTAATCTTTTAACTGTTCTTTTTAAAACTTTATTTTTCTCTGTTTTAGAATTAACATTAACTAAAGATTTAAGTAAATCAATAATAGATAAAGTAACAGCTAAAACAGGAGCCATTATTTTAATTATATCAAAAATATCTTGTAATAATTTTCCTAAATCATTTAGTTCACCAGTATTTATATCAACTAAAATAGCTTTGCAACTAAAATTATTGCTAGAAATTAATATAGGATATCCCTTAAAAGGATCATCTATTCTTCCGCCAGTAAATTCATCTTCATCATAATTAATATTTTCTAATCGTTCAGAACTACCGGCCATCTCCACTAAAACTTGAGCTATCTCTTTAGCTAATTCATCTTTTTTTTCTAGATAAACTTTTAAATGAGGAGTATAATCCATAAAAAATGTTTCTAAATAATAAGTTGGAATACCTCTAACAGTTTGTAAGTTATTAATTGCTGTTAAATCACCAAATAAATCTACATCTTTTGCAACAATTGAACCAGTAGTTCCAATAACTCTATCAACTGCATCAATAAGTTTTTGACCATTTGTTGCATATGGTTCAGTCACTGAATCTAACATAACTGCACTATACTTTTTAGTGCCATCAAAGCCATTAAAATGAAGTTCAAAAGCAAATAAATATTTATCTGAACCAATTCGATCGATTTTTTCATATAAAGTTGAACTATAATTGCCTATAGTTCCTTGTCTAAAACCACAACAACCATTTTCATTAGGATTACAATTAGAATCAAAACCAGTAGTAAAATAAGAATCACCAACTATTTCATTAGATATTTCATAAGGTATATTAACTTGTTTTAGATAACCAGCTATTTTATCAATCATAATTCTAGCTTCTAAATTTTCATAATAGGTATTACCATCAATACTATTACTCGCGTGATTACATTCGTCCCATCCATTTTTTGTATATCCTGAACCGTGAGCAGCTTCAAGTAATATTCTTTTATCATTATCATCTGCTGTTGATGTATTGACGGCAAATGATAATTTTATTTCACTAAAAAAAGAACAACAACATATTATAAATATAAAAACTACTTTTTTTAAAGTTTTTTGCACCTTGCCACACTCCTAACGGCATTCACTAACATTTAATATACAAGACGCACATTCTTGATAACCTAGTTCATAGTTTGACCACTCGTCAATTAAACTAAAACCAAAGTCTAAAATTGAAGGTAAGAAAAAAATTAATACACCAAGAATAATTCTTGAAGCTATTCCTTTTAAAGCTTTAAAAATACTATCATCTTTACCAGATGTAACAGATTTAAACATATCTGAAGTTGCTAAACCTATTATAATTAATGGAACTACAATTTTTATAATATTAACTATTTCACCAATAATTCTAAAAACACCGTTAAAACCAACGCAATAACTTTTAGTATAATTATCAGCAAATACCGGATTAATAATTATTATAGTAATTAATATAATTAATGACATTATAAATTTTATCTTCTTCATAACTTAACACCCTAACAAAGAAAGTATATCATAAATAAATTAAAATGAAAACTATAGTTTCCATTTAATCACATTCACTTACATTTAAAATACACTTTTGACATATATTATACTCTGATTCAACTTGATCAAAACCGTCTACCAAAGTAAAGACAAAACTTATAATAGTTGGAACAAAGAAAATTGCAACGCCACCTATTAAACGAAAAGCAAATGTTTTTAAAGATTTGGCTATCTCACCGTCTTTTCCACCAGTGACAGCTTTAAATAAATCTATTATTCCAAACACAATTAATATTAAGGGAATAATAATTTTAACAATTAATAAAATATATCCAATAAATTTCAAAGGAGATTTTAACTTAGCACAAGGACTATTACCGCCAAAATTTGAAGATTGACTAGTTGATAAGGTTGGATCATAATCATACTTTACTCCATCAACAGCTAAACTATTTCCATTAATTACAATATTTTCAGAATCGGCTGATATAATATTACAATTGTTATCTTGGCAATAATAATAATTCCTTCCACCATCTATTCTAGTAAATTTATTTTCCGCATTAACGTTTTTAATACTAATAAAACTTAGCAAAACAGTTAACAATACTAAATATTTTTTCATTTTAATTCATCCCTCCTATTTTGCATGAATCACTACTACAAGAATTAACATCACAATTTCCTGAATCTAAAAGACATTGAGTACAGCAACACCAAGAGTTACTATAATTAGACCATTCATTAACCCAATCAAGAATAACTTGAATTATTCCCGGAATAAAGAAAATAAAGATACCCGCTATAAATCTTACTCCTATTGATTTAACTGCCACTATTATCCGATCATCTTTAGAGCTAGGAATGGCTTTAAATAAATCTATTATACCTAATACTATAATTAAAATGGGAATTGCAATTTTTAAAACAAAAACTATTGTTCCTATAAATTTTAATGGTTTTCGTAAATTAGGTGAATTACATATATTTTCAATATTTGTATCTTCAATTGGCCCCCAATCAGTTTCTTTATAATAAAGTGGATTATAATTATCACTTCGATCTGAAAGCACGTACATTGTTTTATATTTATTTGTTTGAGTAAAATTCAAAGTAACTTTACTACTTTTTTTCTCACCATATATTGATGGCGGACAATATAGTTTTTCGTTAGATGTGTCGATGTAGTTTTCAAATTTTGAAAGATTGTTACTATCAATAGTTAAACTTTTACCACTATTTTTACTAATTTTTCTTTTTACATTACCTTCACCCTTAACTCCTGATGATTTAACTTCTACTTTAACATTATAATTTTCAACTTCATAAATACAAGTAATACATTGATAAGTATCACAAACATCAGCTTTAACAATAGGGATGAAAAAGAAAAAGGCAATCAAAAATATTATTTTTTTTCCCATATTCACACTCCTATTCTCAGTTATTATAACATATTAAAAACTAAAAATCTTCTTTTTTGGCATCTTTTTCTAATATTTTTAAAATTATTTTATAAATTTCTTCTTTACCCTTTTTAGTGGTTGATGAAAATTGAACAAAAGAATTGTCTGCTAAATTAAAGGTTTCTTTGATAATTTTATCTTGAACCGTTCTTGATGATGATCCAACTTTGTCATATTTTGTTGCTATTATAGTTGTATCTAAATTATAATATTTTAAATAATTATACATTAATAAATCATCTT
>CANQNI010000080.1 GCA_947625175.1 uncultured Eubacteriaceae bacterium
TCAGGCTTTAGAACCAGGGTGGATTACCTCAAATCAAATCGAATCAGCTCGTGTAGCTATGACTCGTTATACACGTCGTGGTGGGAATGTTTGGATTAGAATTTTCCCCGATAAACCTGTAACAGCTAAACCTGCTGAAACACGTATGGGATCAGGTAAAGGTGCTCCTGAATATTGGGTTGCTGTAGTTAAACCAGATAGAATAATGTTTGAAATGGCTGGAGTTCCGGAAGAAATTGCTTATGAAGCTCTTCGTCTAGCTCAACATAAATTACCCATAAAGACTAAGATAGTTAAAAAAGAAGAAACTACTAAAGAAGACAATCAAAACGAAGAAAAATAGGTGGCACGAATGAAAGCAAATGAATTAAGAGATTTAAGTTCTCCTGAACTGGAAGCAAGATTAAGAGAATTAAAAGAAGAATTATTTAACTTACGTTTCCAGAAAGCTACAGGACAACTTGAAAACCCTATGCGTATCCGTGCAGTTAAAAAAGATTATGCGCGTATTAAAACAATACTTTGTGAACGAGATCTTGAAGCTAAAGCTCAAGCAAGATAGATAGAGAGAATCGAATGTCCAATCAAAAAACAAAAAAAACACGTGTTGGTAAAGTCGTGAGTGACAAAATGGATAAAACTGTGGTAGTTGCAGTTGATCGTCAAGTAGCTCATCCAATCTATAAGAAACGATTTAAGAAGACTTCAAGATTTAAAGCTCACGATGAAAATAATGAATGTCGAATAGGAGATACGGTTCGAATCGTTGAAACACGTCCACTTAGTAAAGAAAAGAACTGGCGTGTAGAAGAAATAATCGAAAGAGCTCTCTAGACACTATTGGAGGTCTATTATGATTCAACAGGAAAGTAGATTAAAAGTAGCAGATAATACAGGAGCCAAAGAACTGCTCTGCATTCGAGTCCTAGGTGGATCTGGACGAAAATATGGCAATATTGGAGACGTCATAGTTTGTACCGTTAAAAGCGCTACTCCAGGTGGGGAAGTGAAAAAAGGTGATGTAGTTCGTGCAGTTATTGTTAGAACTAAAAACGGTTTAAGACGTAATGATGGTTCCTATATTAATTTTGATCAGAATGCAGCAGTTCTAATCAGAGATGATAATACTCCTCAAGGAACCCGTATCTTTGGACCAGTAGCCAGAGAATTAAGAGATAAAAACTTTATGAAAATTATCTCTCTAGCACCAGAAGTTTTATAGAGGTCTTAAATGAAAAAGAATAAAAAACAAAACAAAGTTCATGTTAAGAAAAATGACCGTGTTCAAGTAATGACTGGTGCCTATAAAGGTGTTGTAAGTGATGTTTATAAAGTTTTTCCAAAAGAGAATAAAATCTTGGTAAAAGACGTTAACGTTGTTACTAAACATCAGAAACCTACTCAGGCTAATCAGCAGGGTGGAATTATAACTAAGGAAGCTAAAATTGATGCTTCTAATGTTTTACTCTATTGTGATAAATGTGGACACGGAGTTCGTTATAAGAAACAAATTAACGACGATGGTACTAAAACTCGTATCTGTCGTAAATGTGGTTCATCACTCGATTATTAAGAAAGATAATTATGGACAATAGACTATACGATAAATATGTAACTGAAGTTGTTCCGGCTATGAAGGAAAAGTTTGGTTATACAAATAATATGGAAGTTCCAAAACTCGATAAAGTTGTCATTAATATGGGACTTGGTGATGCAAAAGATAACTCAAAACTGCTAGATGCAGCAGTTAATGACTTAGCAATTATAACCGGACAAGCTCCAATCATAACTCAGGCTAAAAAATCAGTAGCTAATTTTAAAGTTCGTGCAGGTCAAAATGTTGGCGCTAAAGTTACCTTGAGAAAGCAAAAAATGTACGAATTTATAGATAAGTTATTTAATGTAGCACTACCTCGAGTAAGAGACTTTCAGGGTCTTTCCAATAACTCGTTTGATGGTAGAGGAAATTATGCTTTCGGTATTAAGGAACAATTAATATTCCCGGAAATAGATTACGATAAAGTTGAAAAAATTCGTGGTATGGATGTTATGTTTGTCACTACTGCTAAAACAGATGAAGAAGCTCACGAATTATTAAACTTAATGGGATTACCATACGAAAAGGAAGACTAATATGGCTAAGAAAGCAATGAAAGAAAAACAAAAACGCAAACAAAAATATTCAACACGTGAATACAATCGTTGTAGAATATGTGGCCGTCCTCATGGATATTTAAGAAAATTTGGGGTCTGCCGAATTTGTTTTCGTGAATTAGCTTATAAGGGTGAAATCCCTGGTGTACGTAAAGCTAGTTGGTAAACTTCTGCAGGAGGTAAATTATGTCATTGTCAGATCCTATTGCCGATATGCTAACAAGGATAAGAAATGCAATAGCTGCAAATCATAAAACTGTAAATATCCCTTATTCAAAGATAAAAGAAAAACTGGCTCAGATCCTATATGACGAAGGATATGTAAGCAAAGTTGAAATTATAGAAAAAGAGCCCTGTAATGATATTCGAATTACATTAAAATATACCCCTGATAAAGAAGGTGTAATCGCTGGGATTAAAAGAATTAGTAAACCAGGCCTAAGAATTTATGCTAAGAAGCAAGAAATTCCAAAAGTTTTGAATGGTTTAGGAATAGCTATCATTTCAACTTCAAAGGGAATTTTAACCGATAAAGAAGCTCGTAAAGAAGGTGTCGGTGGTGAAGTTCTCTGCTATGTATGGTAACTGGAGGTTTAAATGTCAAGAATAGGAAAAGCTCCGGTTAATATACCTGAAAAGGTTGATGTTATTTTAGATGGTTCAACAATCACCGTTAAAGGACCTAAAGGAACATTAACTAGAGAGCTACACCCAAATATTAATGTTGAAATTAAAGATAACCAGATAATCTGTACTCGTCCAAATGATTCCAAACAGAATAAATCCTTACATGGTTTAACTAGAGCTTTGATTAATAACATGGTAAATGGTGTTGTTGATGGTTATTCAAAAACACTAGAAATTAATGGTGTTGGTTACAGAGCTCAAAAGCAAGGTAATAAACTAATTTTAAATATTGGTTATTCTCATCCAGTTGAAATTATAGACCCGGATGGAATTGAAACAAAAGTAGATGGACCGACAAAAGTTATCGTAGAAGGTATTAATAAAGAAGCGGTTGGACAACATGCAGCAATTATTAGAGCTAAACGTCCACCAGAACCTTACAAAGGACATGGTATTAAATACGCTGAAGAACATATCCGTCGTAAAGAAGGTAAAACAGGTTAATTAATAACTATGCCTATCAGGTAAGAAAGGAAACCGTTTTGATAAAAAGAATTAATAAAAACGAAAACCGTTTAAAAAGACATAGAAGAGTTCGTAAGAAAATTTCTGGAACTCCAGAAAGACCTCGTCTTAATGTTTTTAAAAGTAATAAAAATATCTACGCTCAAATAATAGATGATAGTACTGGTAATACGCTTGTAAGTTCATCAACACTACAGAAACCTTTAAAAGAAGAACTAGAGTCTACTTCTACTAAAGATGCAGCAAAAGCTGTTGGTTTAGATATTGGTAAGAAAGCTCTTGATAAAGGTATTAATCAGGTAGTCTTTGACCGTGGTGGTTATTTATATACCGGACAAGTGAAAGAACTGGCTGATGGAGCAAGAGAAGCGGGTCTGAAGTTTTAACAAATAGGAGAGAGTTTTGGATAGAAGAAACAATCGATCAGAAGAAAATAGCGAATTTCAGGAAAGAACAGTCAGTATCAACCGAGTTACCAAGGTAGTCAAAGGTGGTCGTCATATGCGTTTTAGCTGTCTTGTTATTGTAGGTAACGGTAAAGGTAAAGTTGGTATTGGTAACGGAAAAGCTATGGAAATTCCTGATGCTATTCGAAAAGGTGCTGAAAAAGCCAAGAAAAATTTAATCGATGTCCCTTTAGTTGACTCTACAATTCCTCATGAAATAATTGGTGTTGATGGAGCTGGAGAAGTTCTATTAAAACCTGCTAAAGAAGGAACTGGAGTTATTGCAGGTGGTCCGGTTAGAACTATTTGCGAATTAGCCGGAATTCATGATATCAGAACAAAATCACTAGGTTCTAATAATCCTAGAAATGTAGTTAATGCTACTATTGCTGGTTTAAAAGGACTTACGACTTTAGAAGAAGTTGCCAAAAAGCGTGGTAAAACTAAAGAAGAAATTTTAGGAGTTTGAGATGGCAAACAAACTAGAAATTACTCTTAAGAAGAGTCTCATTGGTCGTAATCCAAACCAAAGAAAAAATATTGAAGCTTTAGGTTTACATAAAATAGGTCAGACAGTTGTTCACGATGATACCCCAACCATCCGTGGAATGATTAAGAAAACCCATTTTATGCTTGATGTGAAGGAAATATAGGAGATCCTAATGAGATTAAATACTTTAAAACCGGCTCAAGGCTCTAGAAAGAAAAGAAAAAGAGTTGGGCGTGGACCGGGATCAGGATTAGGTAAAACTGCCGGTCGTGGACAGGATGGTCAGAAATCTCGTTCAGGTGGAAGTATCAGACCTGGATTTGAAGGCGGACAGATGCCTATCCAGAGAAGGATTCCTAAAAGAGGTTTTAGTAATTATCCTTTTAAAAAACACTATGCCATCATTAATGTTGAAGATTTAAACATCTTTGAAGATGGTACTGAAATAACCCCTGAACTATTAAAGGAAAAAAAGATTATTAAAAAGTTAGAGGATGGGTTAAAAGTTCTTGGTAATGGTAAACTGGAAAAGAACTTAACTGTAAAAGCTCATAAAATAAGTAAATCAGCTCAACAACAGATTGAAGCAAATGGGGGGAAGGTAGAGGTTTTATAAGATGATTAAAACGCTTAGAGAAGCATGGGATATTCCAGATCTAAGACGTAAAATCCTCTATATGCTAATGATGTTGTTTATCTACCGTTTAGGAACATTTATACCAGTTCCATTCGTAGATACAACTCAACTGCAAACCTTAGTTGATGATGGTGGAATATTCGGCTTATTCGATATCCTTTCTGGTGGTAACTTTTCGAACTTTACTATATTTGCAATGGGGATTACTCCATATATTAATGCTTCGATTATAATGAATCTTTTAACCTTTGCGATTCCTTATCTAGAAAATATTTCCAAAGAGGGAGAGGAAGGAAGAAAGAAGATTGCCAGATATACCGAATACCTAACCATTCTTTTAGCATTAATCCAATCTCTTGGAATGACTTTATCTTATGGAGATTTATTACTTGAAAGAAATCCATTCACGATATTTACTGTAGTACTAGTAACAACCGCTGGGACAACTTTACTAATGTATATTGGTGAATTAATTACGGAAAATGGAATCGGAAATGGTATTTCTCTAATAATCTTTATAAGCATTGTTTCAAGAATTCCAAGTGCTATTTTAACAATTTATAATTATCTGGTAATTGGAACTGTTGATATTATTAGTGTTATTCTCTTATTAATAGGAATGGTTATTGCGGTATATGGAGTAGTAGCTGTAACAGAAGCTCAAAGAAAGGTACAGGTACAGTACGCAAAACGAGTTGTTGGACGTAAACAGTACGGTGGACAAAGTACTTATATTCCAATTCGAATTAATATGGCTGGTGTTATTCCAATCATCTTTGCGTCATCAATCACACTTTTCCCGGCAACTATAGCAAACTTTTTCCCGAATTCCGGTTTCCAGCAATGGATTGCTAGATATTTTGCCTGGGGCTCACCTATAAGTACTACTATTTATATTATTTTGATTATTGCTTTTACCTATTTCTATACAGCTGTTACCTTTAATCCTCATGATGTAGCAGAAAATATAAAGAAACAGGGTGGTTATATTCCAGGTATTCGTCCTGGTAGACCAACAGTAGAATTCCTTCAGAAAATAGTCAATCGTCTAACGCTATTTGGTGCATTTTTCTTAGCCTTAGTAGCAGTTATTCCAATTGTAATTGGCCATTTTATGGGAGGGGTTAGCTTACAGTTTGGTGGAACATCACTACTTATTGTTGTTGGTGTTGCAATAGATACAGTTAAACAACTTGAATCTGAAATGACCCTGCGACAACATGCAGGATTTTTAAAATAAATAATTAGGAGCTACTATAATGCGAGCTATTTTATTAGGAGCACCAGGTGCTGGTAAAGGAACTCATGCAGTTGGTATTTCAAATCATTATGATATACCTCATATTTCAACAGGAGATTTATTTAGAGAAAATGTAGGAAATAATACCCCGCTTGGTCAAGAAGCTAAAACTTATATGGACAAAGGGGAATTAGTTCCCGATGAATTAGTTATTCGCCTGGTAGAAGATAGATTAAGTAGACCTGATGTAGAAAATGGTTTTTTACTTGATGGTTTTCCAAGAACAATTCCTCAGGCTGAAGCACTTTGGGAAATGTGTGAAAAGAATGATATGCAATTAGATGCTGCTATTGATTTGGAAGCACCTTATGAATTAATCGAAAAAAGAATTGTAGGTCGTCGTTCCTGCCCTGAATGTGGAAAGATCTATAACATTTATTTTCAACCTCCTAAAGAAGAAGGTATCTGTGATGTTGATGGTTGTAAATTAGTTCAACGTGCAGATGATAATGAGGAAACAGTAAAAACCCGTTTTCAGGTTTATCAGGAAGAAACTGAACCTTTAATTGATTATTACAAAGAAAAAGGAATTTTAAGATCTTTTGATAGTACTAAACCAATTGAAGAAGTTCAGGAAGAAGTATTTGAAGCTTTTGATAAATAAATATGATATTAATTAAATCTGATCAGGAAATTGAAAAAATGCGGCGTGCTGGTAAAGTTGTCGCCGATTGTCATCTTTTAATTGAAGAGTTGATTAAACCAGGAGTAACTACTGAAGAATTAGATCAGAAAGCAGAAGAATTTATCAGAAAAGCTGGAGCTTACCCAACTTTTCTTAACTATCGGGGTTATCCCAAA
>CANQNI010000081.1 GCA_947625175.1 uncultured Eubacteriaceae bacterium
TAAGAATATCATTGGATGTCTAAGATAAAATCGTTAAAAATCAGCCTTTGGTCAAACTACAATTCAACTTTACAAAAATCATCGAGAGACTAAAAAGTCTCTCTTTTTTTGATTCAATTTATTTTAGAAATAATATAAATATATTTATATTAAATTCGGTATATAATATAATTATACTTATATTAAATCTAAATCGAGGTAATATGATTTCTCCTAATCGGGATTCCTTAATTGATATTTTAAAAGGTTTTAATCCATGGTGGGAAACAAATGAAGTTCCAGATTATTTTTTAAAGAAATTTAAAAGATCTGCATTTTATCAAATTCAAAATTTTCTAGATAAAAGTAATCTAAAAAGAGCAATTCTTTTATCAGGACTGCGAAGAGTTGGTAAAACTGTTCTTTTAAATCAATTAGTAGATAAATTATTAAAAGATGGCATTCAACCTGAAAAAATTATTTATATTTCTTTTGACCATCCTACCTTAAAAGATACCGACCTTAGCGACTTACTTAATTTATATCATGATCAAATTTATTCTGAAAAAGATACCTATTATATTTTTGACGAAATTCAATATGTTCAAGATTGGGATAGATGGCTCAAACTAATCTATGATCAACAACCTCAATCTCAGATTATTGCAACCGGTTCAGCTAATCCCGTTTTAGAAAAAGGACAATATGAAAGTGGTGTTGGAAGATGGATTACTTTTCAAATTTCTACCTTATCTTTTTTTGAATACTGTGAGCTTTTAGGTATTGAGAGACCTTCATTACCTGAAGAATTAACTGTTTCCTCTTTATTAAGTTTTAATTCTTATGAACTGAGTAAAATTAAAGATCAATTAAAAAAATTCGAAAATATATTTGAAAAATATCTGAAAACTGGTGGATTTCCTGAAACTGCTTTAGAAAAAAATGAATTAATAGCGAAACAGGTTATTCGAGAAGACGTGATCAATAAAGTTATTAATTCCGATTTACCGCAATTATATAAAATTAGAAATATAAGAGATTTGGAAAGAATTTTTTTATATTTTTGCGATGAAACATCCAATATAATTTCTTTTGAAACTATTGCTAAAGAATTTACAGGTACTTCTCGTTCTATAGTGGAAAAGTATATCAAATATCTGGAATCAGCTAATCTTATCAAATTAAGTTGGCCAATTAATTTAGAAGGAAAAAAACTTTTAAAAGCCCAACCAAAAGTATACTTAGCAGATAATTCAATAAGTATGGCTATTCGGATGAAGAAATTAAACTTTTTGTCTCCAGAAGAATTAGGCCAAATGGTTGAAACTACTATCTTTAATCACTTAAATAATCTTAATAATTCTAACTATCTTTCTATGGGATATTTTCGTAACAGTAAAACTCAGAAGGAAATCGATATTGTACTAGAAAAGTATTTAAATGATTATTCTCTAATTGAAGTAAAGTACAGAAATAAAATCCATATTCCAAAATCAGACGCCATAAATAAATATAGTAATAAGGTTAATTTAAGTATCGTTATTACAAAGAATAGTGAAGATTTTAAAGTAATCGAAAAAAAAGATAGTAAAATTTTATTTATTCCAGCATATGCATTTTTATATTTAATTAGTTATGCTGAAAGTTATGATTTTAATTTTTTAACTTAAATATAGTAAATAATATAAGTCTATTTATAATATTTTCTGGATTTAATTTAAGTATATTTATATTATTTCCGTACTTTTGTTTAAACTTCTTCATTTTTCTTGAATTAACTAAGTTATTTATCAATTTCTTAAAAATCCTTTTACTAAAATTTTATATTTTGATTAATTAATAAAAGTAAACTTTTAACAAGCGGTTTATTCTGTTTCAAATATTTTAAACCTATTTGAAAATCACCTTACCTTTGATAAGATTTTACTTAATATTTGAATCACTGTATTCAAATCTTGATTTGAAATGAAGATAAAAGACTTAATAAATGAGATAGATTACGAACTAAATCGAGATGATCTAAATCCAGAGATAACTAATATTGCTTTAAATTCTAAAGAGATTAAAGAGGATGGATTATTTTTCTGCATCCGAGGGGCTAAAGTAGACGGGCATCAATATATAGAAAATGCTATTGAAAAGGGAACCAAAGCTATTTTAGTTGAAGAATTCCCTGAAAAAGAATATGAAGATATTCTTTTAATTAAAGTAAAAAATAGCGAAATTTCAGCTGGAGATATTGCAGCCAAATTTTACGATAATCCTTCAGAAAAATTAAAGGTAATAGCTATTACTGGAACTAAAGGAAAAACTACAGTAGCGGAAATGATTAAACATATTATTTCTGAAGCTGGTTATAAATGCGGATCTATAGGAACAATTGGAATTGAATATGATTCCTTTAAACTTCATACGAATAATACAACACCAGATAGCCTGACTATTCAAAAGTACTTAAATGAAATGGTAAAAGCCGGTTGTGAATTCGTAGTGATGGAAACCTCTTCTCAAAGTTACAAAAGACACCGAGTTCAGGGACTTAATATAGATACCGGAGTTTTTCTTAATATTGACAGAGATCATATTGGAGAAGGTGAACATGCCGATTTCGAAGAATATCTCAATTGTAAAAGAGAAATATTCAAATTAAGTAAAACTAAAATAATAAATCAAAATTCTAAATACTGGAAACATTTAGAAGACGAAGATAAAAAAGACGGTATTACTTTTAATGATCAGGGTAAAGGAGATTATACAGCTTCAAATATTAAGCCTTTTATAGATAATAATGTTTTGGGAATCAGTTTTACGCTAAGTGGAAAATTAAATGGAAACGTAGTTATTCCTATTCCTGGAAGTTATAATGTTCCCAATGCTTTGGCAGCTATAGCAGTTGCTGATCATTTCGGAATTGATTCAGATACTATTTTTAAAGCTTTAAGTACTTCTAATCCAAGAGGTCGTTCTCAACTTATTCCAAGAGCAGCGGAATTAGGAAAAAAAGTGATTATTGATTATGCTCATAATAAATTGAGTTTTGAAAGTATTTTAACCTCGATTAGAGACTATAATCCTGCTCGTCTTATCTGTATGTTCGGTCTTGAATGGGATGAAACAAAACTAAGAAGATATGATGAAGGCTATTATGCGGGAAAATATTCTGATTTCATTGTTTTAACCTGTTCGAATATGCGTTCCGGATATTTTGATAAAGTCAATGAAGATGTTATTCGAGGATTAGAAGAAAGTAATACGCCCTACGTTACTATTGAAAATCGAAAAGATGCCATTGAATATGCTGTAGAGATGGCTAAAAAAGATGATATTGTTCTTCTACTTGGTCTTGGTTCAGATGAAGAATTACTAATGGGGGATAAAAAAGTTGCCTTCAATGAAGAACAAATCGTTATTGATTATTTAGAAAATAAAGAAAAGTCTAAAATTAAATGCCTATAATTGAGAGGAATAAAGCTCAAATTATAGGCATTTTTAAGTTAAAATTCTTTTTCCTGTCCAGTAAATAGAGTTCCTGCTTTTCGATTCTTTAAAACTTCATAAAGATTTCGGGGTTTCTTCCCATTAGTTATAACTGTATCTATTCCCTGTTTCGTTGCCAATTGAGCAGCTCTTAATTTTGTTCGCATACCACCGGTTCCTCTTCTTGAACCGGCTCCACCTGCTAATTCAACTATTTCTTCACTTATCTCATCAATTCGTTCTATTAGCTTAGCATTCGGATGAAGACGTGGGTCACTATCATAAAAACCGTCTATATCCGAAAAGATAACTAATAAATCAGCATCAACTAGTACAGCAACGATAGCTGATAAAAGATCATTATCGCCAAAAAGTCTTTCTTCTGATTCTATTTCCGTATAGCTAACAGAATCATTCTCATTAACTATCGGAATAATTCCCTGCTGTAATAAGGCATCAAATGTATTTATTAAATTTTCTGTCTTTTCTTCATTGTTTAAATCATCAGCTGCTAAAAGAATCTGGGCAACATTTTTATTATATTCATGGAAAAACTTACTGTAGTAAGACATAAGTCTATTTTGTCCAACCGCTGCTGCTGCCTGTTGCATCTGAATAGAATCTGGTTTTTCTAAAAATCCCAGATCATTGAGTCCTACAGCTATAGCTCCAGAAGTAACCAGAATAATTTCGTAACCTAAATTATGTAAATCAGAGATTATCAAAGCCAATTGATCAAATACTCTAAGTTTTATACTACCATTTTCATTAGTTAGAGTTGAGGTTCCAACCTTGATAACTACTCTTTTAGTATTACTTATCAATTAGTGCTCCTGTTGTTGTTTATTCACTATCAAAACTTGGTCTATATAGACTAATTCCATTGAGCATAGTCAGTCTTTCTGAGAAAGAACCCGGCATAATACTTTTACGGTATCTGTTCATCGTATTCATTCTGGCATCAATCATATCAAGATGATGAAGAACTTCCGCTTCTGGAAACATTGGTCTCTTTGGTGACCCAAATTCAGGCTCATAATGATGAGATAAAATCATGTGTTGTAGTAATAAAATAATTTCAGGATCAATTGAGAATTCCTGACCAATTTTACCTAATTCATTTATCTGAGTTGTAATATGACCTAATAGTTTACCTTCTCTTGAATAATCTGTAACATTTCCAGATTGATCACTGAGCATTTCATCAATTTTTCCTAAATCATGAAGAATAACACCAGAATAAAGTAAATCTTTATTTAAAAAGGGATAGAGATCAGCGATTGCTTTAGCCATTCTAAGCATACTAATAGTATGGTAAAGAAGACCCCCTTTCATAGCATGGTGCATTGATTTAGCAGCCGGAAAATAGAGTAATTTTTCCTTTCGATCTTCTAAGCATTTTTTAGCTACTTTTTTTAAATCTTCATTAGTAAATTCATCCACTGTCTGATAAATTTCGTTTAACATATCTTCAGCGTTTTCAGGAGCTACTTCGATAAACTGACTAATATCAACACTATCGCCTTCATTAGCCAGACGGATTCTAGCAATATCCAATTGCATGTTATCGTTAAAAAGTTTTCCTTTTCCCTGAACACCTACGATTTTTCCCTGAGTAAAATCTTTTATATCTTCTTCGGTGGCATTCCATAAAAAGCTGGTAACTTCTTTATAATCTGTATCCGATAAAAGTAATTTGATAAATTTACTATTATTTTTTGTCGATCTAACCTGGGCATCTTTTATATATAAAAAACCTCGGTAAGGTTCTTCTGCTCTTAAATTATTAAGATTCATAAAAATCTCCATTTTTCTTTCCATTTCTAGAAAGAATGGAATAAAAAATATTCCTAAGAATTTTATAAAAAACTATTTTATTTCAACTCATCCTTTATATTTTCGGGATGAAGTTTTTTATATTCATCTAAACCTTTTAAAAGAACTTCAACCGCTCTTTCCAGATCTTTTTCATTTAGAACATAGGCTAAGCGGACTTCATCTTTCCCTTTTTCCTGATCTAAATAAAAGTCATTAGCAGGCGTTAAAATAACGGATTCATTATTATCATCAAATTCATTGATCATCCAGTCTATAAACGGTTCTGCCTCTTTTACTGGAAGTTTTACCATATAATAAAAAGCACCTGTCGGTTTTTTAGCTACAATATCTTTACGGTCTTTAAGTTTTTCGAAAATTAGATTTCTTCGATGTTCATACTCTTTAATCGTCTTATCAAAGAAGCTGGTATCTAACTTAAATAATTCCGTAGCTCCCTGTTGGTCAACACTGGAAACAGCCAGTCTCATCTGACAAAGCTTTTTAATAGCATCAATAACTTCTTTATTTTTGGAGATAATAAAACCAATTCTAGCTCCGCAAGCTGAATAGCGTTTGGAAACACTATCCACTATTATTGTATTATTATTGAGTTCTAGATAATGACCTGGACTAATAAATTCAGAATTATCGTAAATAAATTCACGGTAAACTTCATCAGCTATAAAGAAAATTTCTTTTTCAAGACAAAGATCCCTTATACATTCTATTTCTTTTTTAGTAAAAACTTTTCCAGTAGGATTGTTTGGATTGGTTATTAAAATTCCTCTGGTTTTATCAGTTATTAAACTTTCGATTACATCCTTTTCTGGTAAGCTAAACTGAGTTTCAGCATAAGTAGGAATTCCAACTAAATCAACACTGGTTGCTTTAGCAATTTCTTTATAAACTGAATAAAATGGTTCTGGAGTTAAAATTTGATCACCAGGATTACAGATAGTCAGGAATACAAAAAGTAGAGCTTCGCTTCCACCACTCGTTATTAAAATATCGTCCTGATCGTAATTAAGATTAAATTGTTTATAGTATTTTAAGGCTTCTTTTCTTAATTCTTCCTGTCCTTCAGGATCTGAATAACTTAAAACCTTCTGCCTGACTTCCTTAACTTTATCCATAAATTCTTTTGGTGTTTCAATATCAGGCTGACCTATATTTAAATAATAAAATTTTTTCCCTTCAGATTCTTTTTTATGAACATCCGGATAAAATTTATAAAGAGCAGGTTCGCTCATCTGATTGATTCTACTTGATATATTCATTTTTGACTTCCATGTTTGTTTCAAATACAAGTATAAAATAAAAAAGACAAGATTTTTAGTAAATTAAAAATCTTGTCCTGTTTTTTTATTTATTTCCGGCGACGGTCATCTCAACTTCTTTGGTTTCATCCCCTCTTTGATAGGTTACTTTAACTTTATCTCCTATCTTATGGTTATATAAAACGGTTCTCATCTGAATAAGTGTATTAATATCAGTACTATCAATACTCTTTATGATATCTCCCTGTTGGATTCCAGCTTGTTGAGCAGGAGATCCTTCATTAACACTTACTACATAAAAACCGGAAGTAAAGTTTTCAACCTGGTTATCAAGGATATATTTAGCCTGTTCCGGATCATATCCGGTAACTCCGATTATTCTAGGAACAAAATCACCTGTTTCGATAACTTCCT
>CANQNI010000082.1 GCA_947625175.1 uncultured Eubacteriaceae bacterium
TGTTTATGATCATCATATAACTTTAGCACTGGCGATGGGAGCTGATTTTGTTATGCTCGGTCGTTACTTTTCACGTTTTGATGAATCACCAACCAGAAGAGTTAATATAAATGGGAATTATATGAAAGAATACTGGGGTGAAGGTTCGGCTAGAGCCCGTAACTGGCAACGTTATGATTTAGGCGGTGATGAAGAATTACATTTTGAAGAGGGTGTTGATTCATTTGTTCCTTATGCTGGAAGTCTTCATGATAACGTCCCTATAACTCTTTCTAAAATAAAATCTACCATGTGTAATGTTGGTGCTTTAGATTTGGAAGAACTTAAAGATAAAGCCAGATTGACTATTGTTTCATCTACCAGCTTAGTTGAAGGTGGAGCTCACGATGTTATTCTTAAAGATCAAACTATTAATTCAACCTTAAGTTAGTTAAAAATGAATAAAAAAAATAAAGTTGCTATTATAATGGGAAGTAAAAGTGATTGGGGTACTGTAAAAAAAGCTCAGGATCAATTAAAAGAATTAGATATCAATGTGGATACTTTTGTTTATTCTGCCCATAGAACACCTCAGGAAACTCTGGATTTTGCCCGCAATGCTAAAAGTAATGGATATAAAGTAATAATTGCGGCTGCTGGTATGGCGGCTCATCTAGCCGGTTTTATGGCTGCCTGGACAACACTTCCTATTGTAGGTTTACCTCTTAAATCTAAACAGTTAGATGGAGTTGATGCTCTTTTATCTTCTGTACAGATGCCTCCTGGAGTTCCAGTAGCGGTTGTTGGAATAGATTCTTCAGTTAATGCTGCTTTATATGCTGCCGAAATACTTGCCTTAGAAGATCCTGAAATTGCTCAAAAGCTTGAAGCTAAAAGAAAAGCTGATTCTCAAAAAGTTATTGATACAGTATTAGATTAAAATGATACCTGAAAAAAAAGAATTAATATACGAAGGAAAAGCAAAGAAGGTCTTTGCAACAGATAATCCAGAAGAAGTAATTGTTTCTTATAAAAATGATGCCACTGCATTTGATGGTCAAAAAAAGGGAACTATACGTGGAAAAGGTTCTGTAAATAATCAGATGAGTAACTTCTTAATGGGGTTAATTGAAGAACAGGGAATCCCTACTCATTTTGTTGAACAATTAAATGAAACAGATTCTATAGTTAAAAAAGTAGAAATAGTTCCACTGGAAGTCATAGTCAGAAATATTTCAGCTGGATCATTTGCTCAGCATTATGGAGTTGAAGAAGGAATTGTTTTTGATGAACCAACCTTTGAATACTCTTATAAAAATGATGACCTGCATGATCCTTTACTTAATACTTCTCATGCAATTGCCTTAAAGCTTGCAACAAAAGAAGAATTAAACGATATAAAAAACAAAACACTTAAGATAAATCAGATTTTAAAAGATTTCTTTAAAGATAAAGGTGTTGATTTAGTTGATTTTAAACTTGAATTTGGTCGTTTACCTGATGGTACGATTATCTTAGCTGATGAAATTTCACCTGATACCTGTCGGTTTTGGGATAGTAAAACAGGAACGAAGCTGGATAAAGATCGTTTTCGTCGCGATTTAGGTAATGTTGAAGAAGCTTACCAGGAAATAATGAAAAGAGTTTTTAATAACTAAAGGAGAGAATCATGGGTGGATTTTACGGAGCTGTTTCTGATAATGATGTTGTTTTAGATGTCTTCTTTGGAACTGATTATCATTCGCATCTAGGAACAAGAAGAGGTGGAATGATTATTCATAATAATGAAGATGGATTTCAACGCCAGATTCATTCAATTGAAAATACGCCATTTAGGACTAAATTTGAAAATGATTTACTAAAGTTTAAAGGGAATTCTGGAATTGGGAGTATTAGCGATACTGATCCACAACCCCTTTTAGTCCGTTCTCATCTTGGAATGTTTGCTATTACTACAGTAGGTAAAATTAACAATGCTGAAGAATTAATTAAAGAAAATTTTGATGAAGGTTATAATCATTTTATGGCAATGAGTTCAGGCGAAGTTAATACGACTGAACTGGTTGCTGCTTTAATTTCTCAGGGTTCTTCTTTTGTTGAAGGAATTTTACATGCTCAAGAACTTATCGATGGTTCTTTAACTATCCTGATTTTAACTGAAGATGGTGAAATAATAGCTGCGCGGGATAAACTCGGAAGATTACCAGTTTTAATTGGAAAAAATGAACATGGTCATGCTGTAGCCTTCGAATCTTTTGCTTTTCAAAAACTTGGTTATCAAAATGAATATGAACTTGGGCCAAGAGAAATAGTTAAAATTAATAAAGATTCAATTGAAACCATTTCTCCTCCTGGAGATAAAATGCAGATTTGTGCCTTCTTGTGGACTTATTATGGTTATCCTAATTCTAACTATGAAGGTAAAAACGTTGAAATTATGCGTTATAACAATGGAGAAATTATGGCTGAAGACGAACTGGAAAATGGAACTCTTCCAGATGTTGATTTTATTGCTGGAGTACCCGATTCAGGAGTCCCTCATGCTATTGGCTATGCTAATAAAGTGGATAAAGATTTTGCTAGACCGTTCGTTAAATATACACCTACCTGGCCGCGTTCCTTTATGCCAACCGATCAGAATATAAGAAACCAGGTAGCAAAAATGAAACAAATTCCGGTTCCAGAATTAATTGAAGATAAAAAATTACTATTGATTGATGATTCGATTGTAAGAGGAACTCAATTAAGAGAAACGGTTGAGTTTTTATATGATAGTGGGGCAAAAGAAGTTCATATGAGATCAGCCTGTCCACCTATCTTGTTTGGTTGTAAATTTTTAAATTTCTCTCGCAGTAATTCTGATATGGAACTCATAGCCAGGAAAACGATTCATGAGTTAGAAGGCGATGAAGGAATTAACCATATTGACGAATATTTGGATATACATACTGAACGTGGTCAAAATTTAATTAAAAAAATTCAGGAAAATCTTGGTTTTGATTCATTAAGTTATCAAACCTTAGATGGATTACTTGAAGCTATTGATATAAATCCTTGTGATATCTGTACTTATTGTTGGACAGGAAAAGAATAACTTAACAGAAAAATTAACATTCAATGAAAAACTCTAAAGCCAAGGCTTATAAAGAAGCTGGTGTTGATATTAATGCAGGTTATCAATCGGTAAAACAAATAAAACCTTTAATTGAACTAACGAAAAGAAAAGAAGTATTAGGATCTATCGGAGGTTTCGGTGGTCTCTTTAATTTAGATCTTAAAAATTTAAGTAATCCGGTTCTTGTTTCTGGAACTGATGGCGTAGGAACAAAACTTAAATTAGCTTTTGACTTAGATAAACATGATAGTATTGGTATTGACTGTGTAGCTATGTGCGTAAATGATATTATCTGTAGTGGAGCTGAACCGTTATTTTTTCTAGATTATATTGCTTGTTCAAATAACAATCCTGATAGAATTACTTCTATTGTTAAAGGAATAGCTGACGGCTGTATTATGGCAGGATGTTCTCTAGTTGGGGGAGAGACTGCCGAGATGCCAGGTTTTTATCAAAAAGATGAATATGATATTGCCGGTTTTGCTGTTGGAATTGTAGATAAAAGTAAAATAATTGATGGTAGTAAAGTTTCAGATGGAGATATTATTATTGGACTTGGTTCTTCGGGAATTCATTCAAACGGTTTTTCTTTAATTAGAAAAATTTTAAATGACAATCATATTAGTTTAAATGAAAAACCAGAAGTTTTAAAAGGATTAACCGTTGGTGAATCTTTGCTTAGACCAACTAAAATTTATGTTAAACCAATATTAAATTTAATAAAAGAAAATTTAACTCCATTAGCTATCTGTCACATTACAGGAGGAGGCTTTTATGAAAATATACCAAGAGCTCTTCCTGAAGGTTTAGAAGCTAACATAAATCTTAATTCTTTTCCAAAACCCGCTATTTATTCCTGGTTAGAAAAAACTCAAAATCTAACTGAAAATGATTTATATAGTACTTTTAATATGGGAATTGGAATGATACTAATAGTAAAGCCTGATAAAGTAGATAAAACGCTTCAAATTCTAAAGGAAAATAATGAACAAGCTTTTATTATTGGAAAAATTCAAGCAGGAAATAATGGAGTAGTTTTAACAAAATGAAAAGAATAGCTGTACTAGTTTCTGGTGGAGGAACCAATCTACAAGCTTTAATTGATGCTCAAAAATCAGGATTGATAACTAATGGTGAAATAGTCTCGGTTATTTCTTCAAATCCGGATGCTTTTGCCTTAAAAAGAGCAGCTGATAATAATATTAAAACTACAGTTTTAAACAGGAATGACTATTCGTCTAATCGGGAATATAGTAAAGCTTTAACTAAAGAGCTAAAAGAAGATAATATTGATTTAATCGTTTTAGCTGGCTTTATGACTATTCTTACTGAAGATTTTATTAATGAGTTTGAAAATAAAATTATTAATATTCATCCGGCATTAATACCCTCCTTCTGTGGTGAAGGATTTTATGGACTTCATGTTCATGAAAAAGCTTTAGATTATGGTGTAAAAGTTTCTGGAGCAACTGTTCATTTTGTTAATGAAGAATGTGATGGTGGACCAATAATTTTACAAAAAGCTGTAGAAATTTTACCTGAAGATACTGCTGAATCTCTTCAAAAACGGATAATGGAAGAATGTGAATGGAAATTATTACCCCAAGCGGTTAATTTGTTCTGTAATGATAAACTTGAAGTAATTGGTCGAAAAGTCAATATAAAATAATTAATAAATTCCCATTGAAGGTAATACTACAGTGGGATTTTCTTTTTGGAGGAAGAAGTGAATATTCTCTTAATAGGATCTGGTGGAAGAGAACATGCTATTTTAAAAGCTATTGAAAATGATGATCGAATTGAAAAAATCTATGCTATTCCTGGAAATGGTGCTATGGTCGAAAGGTGCGAGTGTATTCCCGAAATTAAAGCAACTGATATAGATAAAATTGTTGAATTTGCCAAAAATCATCCTATTGATTTCGCTATAGTAGCCCCTGATGATCCTTTAGCTTTAGGTTTAGTTGATCAATTAGAAAAAATTGGCATTAAATCTTTTGGTCCAAACAAAGATGCAGCTCAAATAGAAGCTAGTAAAGCTTTTGCTAAGGATTTAATGAAAAAATATAATATTCCTACTGCAAAATTTAAAACTTTTGATAATAAAGATGAAGCAATCGCTTATATAGAGGAAGAAGGAGCTCCAATAGTTATTAAGGCTGATGGTTTAGCTTTGGGAAAAGGAGTTACTGTAGCTACTACAATTGAAGAAGCAAAAGAGGCTGTTATTGAAGCTATGGAAAACAAAAAATTTGGAGAGGCTGGAAATACAGTTGTTATTGAAGAATATTTAAGCGGACCGGAGGTCTCTGTATTATCCTTCACAGACGGTAAAACAATTGTTCCTATGATTTCTTCAATGGATCATAAGAGAGCATTTGATAATGATGAAGGTCCTAATACAGGAGGGATGGGAACAATCGCCCCTAATGTTTTCTATACTGATGAAATTGCTCAGGAATGTATGGATCAAATTTTTCTACCTACTATAAATGCTATGACACAGGAAGGGAAACCTTTTAAAGGCTGTCTCTATTTTGGATTAATGTTAACTGCTGATGGTCCAAAAGTTATTGAATATAATTGCCGGTTTGGAGACCCTGAAACACAAGTAGTATTACCTCTATTAGAAAGTAATTTACTGGATATTATGTTATCAGTAGCTAATGAAGAACTAGAAAATCAATCTGTTAAATTTAGTGATGATAAGGCCTGTTGCGTTGTTTTAGCTTCTGAAGGTTATCCTGTTAATTATGATAGCGGATTTGAAATAACTTTACCTGAAACTAAGGAAAATGAATATATTTATATAGCAGGTGCCAAAGAAGAAGACGGAAAACTTATTACTAATGGAGGTAGAGTTCTGGGTGCAGTTGCTGTAGCTCCTACTTTAAAAAAGGCTATTGATAAAGCTTACGAATTAAGTGATAAAATTGATTTTGAAAATGCTTATAAACGTTCTGATATAGGAAAAAAAGCACTAGAAAAAGAAAGTAAATTAAATGGTTAAACGTTTATATGTAGAAAAGAAACCAGGACTATCACCTGAAGTTACTAATTTAGTTAATGATATTAAAAGCTTTCTGGAAATTGATGGACTTCAAGATTTAAGAATCTTAAATAGATATGATGTTGAAGGTTTGGATGAAACAGATTATGAAAAAGCTAAATTAAGTGTTTTTTCAGATCCTGCTGTAGATATAATTTATGAGGAAGATTTACCTGAATTAAGTGAATCCGAGCAAATTTTAGCAATCGAAGTTTTACCAGGTCAATTTGATCAAAGAGCGGATAGTTCCTCTCAGTGTATCCAACTCTTAACAGGTCATGAGAGACCTTTAGTGAATTATGCTAAGATTTATATCTTAAATGGTTCTTTAGATCAAGATGATTTAATAAAAATTAAAGATTATTTAATAAATCCGGTAGAATCAAGAGAAGCTAGTTTAGAAAAGCCTGAATCTTTAAAAAGAACTTTTTCTCATCCTGATAAAGTTGAAACTATAGATGATTTTATCCAGATGAATGATGATCAATTAGAAGAACAATTAAATAAACTGGGTTTAGCTATGGATCTGGATGATTTAAAGTTCTTAAGAGATTATTTTAAAAATACCGAAAAAAGAAATCCCACTATTTCAGAAGTAAGGATTATTGATACTTACTGGTCTGATCACTGCAGACATACTACCTTTGGAACAATATTAGATAATATAGAAATAAAAGATAAACAGGTAAAGGAATCATTTGATAATTATCTCAAACTAAGAGAAGAAGTTTATGGTCCAAAAGTTCAAGACAG
>CANQNI010000083.1 GCA_947625175.1 uncultured Eubacteriaceae bacterium
AAGAAATTAGTTTAATTCATTATATTAAGCCAGATCATGACTTGACCTGGCTTTTTTCTTTAGCTCCTTTTAGAGCTCCTTCTTTCATTTTCTTGGCATATTCATATACAATTTCAGGTGATTCAGTTCCGTTTTCAGCGATTAATTTAACAATAGCTGAACCAGTTATTACACCGTCAGCAGATTTACACATTTTTTCAGCCTGTTCAGGAGTAGCAATTCCAAAACCTATAGCAGTTGGAATATCACTAACTTTTTTAATTTCTTTAATTATTGAAGGAATATCAGTAGTAATTTCAGATCTAATACCAGTTGTTCCCATTGAAGATACTACATATAAAAACCCATCTGCTGCTTTAGCAATAGTCTTGATTCTTTCTTCTGAGGTAGGAGAAACTAAAAGGATTAAACTTAAATCATGTTTTTTTGTTAACTTTCTTAAGAGTTCACTTTCCTCATAAGGCATATCAGGGATGATTAATCCATCTCCCCCTACTTCTTTTAATTTTATTAAAAAGTCTTCAGTTCCATATTTATAGACAGGATTAAAATAGGTAAGAAGAACTATAGGTGCTTGAATATTTTCTTCTCTTAAATCTTTTATTGTAGAAAAAATATCTTCAATTTTAGTTCCACTTTGAAGGGCTCGCATATCTGCCTGTTCAATTACTGGTCCTTCAGCACAAGGATCAGAGAAAGGAACGCCAATTTCAATTAAATCTGTTCCAGCTTCAACTAGCTTTTTTATACACTCTTTAGTTGTTTTAATATCAGGATCCCCACCAGTTAAAAATCCTATAAAAGCCCCTGGTTTTTCAAATGCCGTACTTATTCTATTAGTCGTCATATAATTCTTTACCTCTATATCGAGCTATAGCAGCAACGTCTTTATCTCCCCTGCCAGAAAGATTAATAATTACACTATCATCTTTACTATACTCATCTGCTGTTTTAAGTAAATGCGCTACAGCATGGGCACTTTCAATAGCTGGTATTATCCCTTCAGATTTGGATAAAACCTCAAAAGCGTTAACGGCTTCATCATCAGTAACAGGAACATATTCCGCTCTTCCTATTTTATTTAAATAGGCATGTTCAGGTCCAATTCCAGGATAATCAAGTCCTGCAGATATTGAATAAACGGGAGCAATTTGTCCTTGTTCATCCTGATTAAATATTGAGTGCATTCCATGGAAAACACCCTTTGTTCCAGTATTAATTGAAGCAGCGGTATAAGGCGTTTCAATCCCACGTCCAGCAGCTTCCGCTCCAATAAGTCTAACTTCAGGCTCATCAATAAAATGATAAAAAGCTCCCATAGCATTTGAACCACCACCAACACAGGCTAAAACAGCGGCTGGTAGTTTTCCTTCAGCTTCTATAATTTGTTCTTTCATTTCTTTACTGATAACGCTTTGGAAATGTCTAACCATTTCAGGAAAAGGAGCTGGTCCCATAACAGAACCAATTAAATAATGAGTATCACTTACCTTTCTAGTCCATTCTCTAAGAGCTTCATTAACCGCATCCTTTAGAGTAGCCGTTCCTGTGTCAACGGGATGAACTTTAGTTCCCAAAAGCTCCATTCTGTAAACGTTTAAAGCCTGACGTTTTGTATCTTCGCGTCCCATGAAAACATCACAGTCCATCCCAAGATAAGCTGCCACTGTAGCTGTAGCAACTCCATGCTGACCTGCTCCAGTTTCAGCAATCAGGCGTGTTTTACCTAATCTTTTAGCTAGTAAAGCTTGTCCTAAAACATTGTTTATTTTGTGAGATCCGGTATGATTTAAATCCTCACGTTTTAGATAAATCTTTGGACCGCCTAATTCATTAGTTAAATTATTGGCAAACGTTAATAAGGAAGGCCTACCAGCATATTCATTGAGTAATTTATTAAAATCTTTGTTAAACTCTGGATCGTCTTTATAATAATGAAAGGCTTCATCTAATTCTAAAATTGCATTCATTAAAGTTTCTGGAACATATTGTCCACCAAACTCATCAAAACGACCCTGATATGGCATACTATACATTATTTTCTCTAAATAAATTAAATATTTCTTTTACTTTAATTGGATCCTTTTTAAAATTTGTTTCAACTCCTGAACTGATATCTATAACATCAGCTTTTGTTTTCATTGCATTAGTGATATTGTTTAAGTTAATTCCTCCGGCAAGAAAGAAAGGCTTGGTATCTGAATAGTTTTTAAGATATTCCCAGTTAAAAGAATTTCCTGTTCCACCTACTAACACATCATTTTTTACATCAAACAGAAAAGCATCAGATGAAAAATTATGGGTATTGTTCATATCAGATTCTTTGGCTAATTTAATAGCTTTAATTACAGGAATATTATATTTTTTTAATTTTTGAACATAATTATTATCTTCAGAACCGTGTAACTGAACAATATCAATTAGTCCTCTATTATAATAATCAAGAACTATATCAAACTCTTCATCAACAAATACGCCAACCGTTTTAATATCTGAATTTAAAAGACTTTTTAAATATAAAGCCCTTTCAGGAGTGAGATATCTCTTACTTTTTTTAAAAAAGATAAATCCAATAAAATCAGGATGATATTTATTCATTAATTTAATATCATCTTCAGAACGGATACCACAAATCTTAATTTTCATAATTCATCAGTTGTTTTAAATTATCAGGAATATTATTCCCGGTCATAAGTTGCTCTCCAATTAAAACCCCATTAAAATTATTTTTGGCTAAAAATTTAACATCCTCAGCTGAGTGAATTCCGCTTTCACTTATCCTTATTACTGTTTCAGGTAAATATTTAGATAATTCTGCTGAAGTTTTCAGATCAACAGTAAAATCTCTCAAATCTCTATTATTAATTCCGATAATATCAACTCCAGCTGTTAAGGCTTTATTGATTTCCTTAAGATTGTGAACTTCAACTAAAGCATCCATTCCTAATTGTTTTGTCAATTGAAATAGTGATTCTAATTCGTCTTGTTCAAGAAGAGCTACGATTAACAAAACAGCACTCGCTCCAGCAAGTTTAGCTTCATAAATTTGATAAGGATCAACTATAAAATCTTTTCTTAATACTGGAAGATTTATATTGTTTGTTACCTCTTCTAAAATTTTAAGACTTCCTAAAAATTTGGTTGGTTCAGTTAAACAACTTATAGCATTTACCCCATTATCTTCATATTCATGAGCAAATTTAAGATAATCAAAATCAGGACAAATTAAGCCTTTACTTGGAGAGGCTTTTTTAAGTTCACATATAAACGAAATACCAGGTTTTTCTAGTGCCTTTTTAAAAGATGGTCGAGTCTCTTTTATTTTATTAACCTCTTCACTCAGTTCATTTAATGACTTATTTTCTTTTTTTTTCTTGATTATTTCTCTATTGCTTTGAGCAAGTGTTTCTAAAATATTCATGCTACAGAATTAGTCTCATTTATAAATTCATTAAGTTTTTCTAAAGCTTTACCAGATTCAATCATTTCTTTGGCAAGTTTAATTCCATCTTCTATTGAATCAGCTTTTCCAACAAGAAATAAACCTAAACCAGCGTTTAAACAGACAATATCTTTTTTAGAACCTGTTTCTTTTCCAGAAAAAATATCTCTAATAATCTGAGCGTTTTCTTCTTTTTCTCCACCAATTAGTTCATCAAGTGAACAAAGTTCAAAACCATATTCCTCCGGATTTATAGTGATTTCTGTTATTTCACCATCTTTTATTAAAGCACCATGAGTTGGACCTGTTAGAGTAATTTCATCAAGTCCATCAGAGCCATGAACTACTAGTCCATTCTTAACTCCTAAATTACTTAAAGCTTCAGCCATAGGCTCAATTAATTCGTCAGAGTAAACTCCTAATATTTGATTAGTAGCATTAGCAGGATTAGCTAAAGGGCCTAAAATATTAAAAATAGTTGGAATTCCGAGATCTTTTCTAACGGGAGCTACATATTTCATTGAAGTATGATAAACAGGAGCAAACATAAAACAAATATTAGTTTTATCTAAAACTTGTTTATTCTTTTCTTTATCTAAATCTATTTTTATTCCTAATTCTCCTAAAACATCTGAAGCCCCAGTTGGACTTGAAACACCAGCATTTCCATGTTTAGCAGTTGGAACACCAGCTGCCGCTGTAACTATAGCGCTAGCAGTAGAAATATTAAAAGTACCCACCTGGTCGCCACCAGTACCAACAATTTCTAGTACTTCAGTATCAGGTTCGATAGAATCGCATTTTTCTCTCATAATACGAGCACATTCAGTAATTTCAGTAGGAGTTTCTCCTTTACTAGCTAATCCCATTAGAAAAGCTGCCATTTGTGCCTGAGTAGCTTCTCCACTCATTAATTCATCAAAACTTCCAGCAGTTTGTTCTGCTGTTAAATCATTATTTTCACGTAAAGCTGCAATTGCTTCTTTAATCATTTTAAACCTCCAAAAAATTATTAATAATTAACTCTCCTTCTTTAGTCATAATAGACTCAGGATGAAATTGTAATCCCCAAATTCGATATTTTTTATGTTTAACTCCCATTATTTCACCATCATCTGTTGTGGCGATAATTTCAAAACAATCTGGAAGACTTTCTTTTGAAACAACGAGTGAATGATATCTTCCAGCATTTATTTGATTGGGACAACTTTTAAAAATTAAACTATTATTTAAATTAATTTTATCTTCCCGCCCATGCATAATTTCTTTAGCTTGGACTATTTCTCCGCCAAATGTTTCACAAATAGCTTGATGGCCTAGACAGATTCCAAGAATTGGAATCTTTTCTTTAAAATATTCAACATAATCTTCACTATAACCAGCATCTTTTGGATATCCTGGACCAGGTGAAATAATTAAAGCTCTAGGACTTAAAAGTTCAGCTTCTTCCGGTTTTAGAATATCGTTTCTGATAACTTTGATTTCTTCGCCATTATAAGCAGTTTGAACGAGATTATAAGTAAAGGAATCGTAATTATCTAAAATTAAAATCATTTTTTAAATTCTCACTCTTTTCAATAGCTTCAACTACTGCTCCGGCTTTATTTACTGTTTCAATATACTCGTTATGAGCATTACTATCATAAACAATTCCTCCACCAGATTGAATATAAACATCATCACCTGATTTAAAAGCAGAACGGATAGCAATACACATATCCATATTTCCATTAAAAGCTAAATAGCCAACAGCGCCTCCATAAGGTCCACGACGTTCTTTTTCCATCTCTTCAATAATTTGACAAGCTCTAATTTTAGGAGCCCCAGATAAAGTTCCGGCAGGTAAAATATTTCCTAAGGCTTCTAAAGCTGATACGTTATCTTTAATAACACCTGAAACTTTGGATGTAATATGCATTATCTTTGAATACTTTTGAATAAAAAGATAATCATCAACTTTGACTGATTTATATTTTGCAACTCTTCCAATATCATTTCTTCCTAAGTCAACCAACATGTTGTGTTCAGCTAGTTCTTTTGGATCTGAAAGTAGTTCTTCTTCTAATCTTCTATCTTCTTCAGGAGTTTTTCCTCTTGGTCTACTTCCAGCTATCGGAAAAGTAGTGATTATATTTTCTTCTAATTTAACTAATGTTTCAGGAGATGTTCCAATTATTTCTTTATCTTCAAACTGCATATAATACATATATGGACTAGGATTATCACTTCGAACTACTCTATAAGCAGAAAAAAGACTGCCTTTAACTTTTCCCTTTAGCCGGTTCGACATTACAGCCTGAAATATATCACCAGCAATTATATATTGACGAATTTTAGCAATAACTTCTTTATATTCTGCTTCATTAAAAGTGGGCTTAAAATCTTCGATTATCTCTCCTTGATAGGTCGTTTCTGGAAAAGTTTCAATTATCTTCTTTATTTCATTAATTCTAACTTTTAAATTATTTTCTAATTCTTTGATAAATTCCCAGTTTTGATTTTTCTTTAGATTTATATTAGTTATTAAAATAATTTTATCTTTGAAATGATCAAAAACTATTAAATCATTAATCATAAATAAATGAAGATCATAAAACTCAAAAGGATCCGGATTTTCGAATTTTAAAACTGGTTCCGTATATTTATAATAATCATAGGAAACATAGCCAATTAGTCCACCAGTAAACGGAGGAAGATCTTCTATTATAGGGGACTTATTTTGAGCCATAATATCTTCAATTATTTGAGTCGGATTTCCCTCAAATTCTTTTTTTCTATTATCTTTTCTTACGATAACTTTATTATTATTTACGATAATTTCTAAGGAAGGATTGAAACCTAAAAAAGAATATCGACCCCTAACTCCACTATTATTAGCAGATTCTAGAAGAAATACTTTATTATCGACTTCTTTTAGTCGTTTTAAAACCTGAACTGGAGTTATACTATCAGCGTAAAATTCCTGGGCAAACGGGAGCAGATCATATTGTTCGCTAAACTTTTTAAACTCTTCCTGATTCATAAAATTTTCCATAAAAAAAGTCCTTTTGTTTCAACAAAAGGACGGATATTTCATTAATAATATTCGCGGTGCCACCTTAATTCAATTTAATGCACTTTTACGGCGATCAAACAATCGTCTCTTCCTATAACGTGGAAGGTTCGTTATGTAATACTTGCTAATCAGCTTTCAACATACCCTCAATGATCCATTTGAAAAGTTACCTACGATCCGGCTCTCAGCAATCCAGACTCTCTGTGCGCGTTCACTTAACGTTATCTTCATATCATCGGTTTAGTTAATAATATCATTAAAAAAAGGAGTGTCAAATTTTAATTATTTTGAAATAAAATCTCTTGAGTAAATTTTATAAATAAACGTTTACATCACTATGGTTT
>CANQNI010000084.1 GCA_947625175.1 uncultured Eubacteriaceae bacterium
TAGTAGCTGATGAAAACGGGAATATTCTTTCGTATCGACTGATACCACTTTTATCTTTTGTTATATAACGAAACAATTTTCTGGTTAAGGTTGGAGGGATTGTGATATCTCTAATACTTTTTTTAGTTTTAGGTTTAGTTGTAATATCTTTTCCCTTTAATCGTTGATAGGTTTTTCTTACTTTAATAGTATTATTAATAGGATCAAGATCAGCTGGCGTTAAGGCTAATAATTCTCCTACTCTCATTCCAGTAAAATATAAAACTTCAATCGCTAAACTATGATCTGGTCGAATTTCTTCAACTACCTTATTAAACTGGTAATATTCATCTAGTGTCCAAAACTTCTTTTCTTCAGCACTAGAAGAGCCAATACTTCCTGCTTTAGTACAAGGATTTTCTTCTAATTCATAAAAATTAACAGCGAAATTAAAGACAGCATTTAACTGATTATTGATTGATTTCAAATAAGTTTGAGAATATTTCTTTCCATTAGGTTTTTCTTCTTCTAAAATAATATTCTGCCAAATCCGAATATCGCGTGGTTTGATTGAATCTATCCTTCTATTTTGAAAATATGGAATTATCTTACTTTCCAGCAAATATTTCTTTTGTTCATAAGAGCTCATCTTTACCCGGTTTTTAACGTCTTCAAGATATAACCTGGCATAATACTCGAAAGATTCATTCTTCATGTCATTAATTTCTAAAAATTCTTTTTCGAATTTTAAAGCGTCTCTTTTTAGGCGGAATCCCCTTTTTCTTTTACGTTTTCTCTTTCCTTCAGAATCAGTATAATAAAACTGGGCCGTCCAGGTATTTCTCTTTTTATCTTTAATTGCACTCATGTTATTTCCTCTTCATAAAGAATTGAGCAAATAATGATAGTAAAAAACCTATTGGTAATAGAATTAATAAAACATTAAAGAAGAATCTTAAAAAAATGGATAAAATAATGTAAATTTAATGATATAAATTTCAAAAAGCCAATGGAAAAAATCCATTGGCTTTTTATCAAGAAGAAACCTTTTCAAACTCATTGAACAAAGCTTTAGAAGTCTTGAGCGCAGTTTCTTTATCTAATTTTAATATCTCTCTATCATAAGTAAGAAGACCATTTACTTCGTCTTCAACATCAGAAAGTTGTGTATAAACCAGAGCTGATAATCCTTTTTTAATGCGGGGTAAAATAGTTTTCATTAACAAATTATTATACCTGTAGGATAATTCCTCTCCACTTTGAGCTGTTCCATATCCGTAAATTTGATCAGTATAAAGATGGTCGGGATGAGGATAAGCTATTCCACCATATTCAGTCAGGGCTACTGTTCGGTTTTTTTCCTGATGAATATAAGGAGGATAAAAATAATGATGTAAAGAAAGAAAGTCACCACCTCCTTGATCAAACCAACCACTGGCTTCATCCACTAACCGGGTTGGATCCCATTTCTTTAATAATGATGTAGCTTTCTTGGCATCGAATTGTCCCCAACCCTCATTAAATGGAACCCAGGCAATTATACTAGGATGTTTATCAAGAGTTTTAACCATATCTTCAAGTTGTTCATAATAACGGGTACGTTCTTTTTTATTATCTCGAGCAAAAAATTTATAAAATTTATCAGGAAATCGTCTTAAAGCCGGTTGTGCCATATTAATTAATTTAGTTAAAAACCAGGATGGATATTTACCTCCTCCATTAACCATATCTTGCCAGACAATCATTCCACTTTTATCACAATGATAATACCAGCGTTCGGGTTCTACTTTTGCATGTTTGCGTAATAAATTAAAACCAAGCTCTTTGGCTGTTAAAATATCATCTAGCATTGCTTGATCAGAAGGAGGAGTATAAAGTCCGTCTGGCCAATAGCCCTGATCTAATAGACCATGGAGAAAATAAGGTTTATTATTTAAAAATACTCTTAAAACTCCTTTACTATCTGGTTCTAAAGAAACTTTTCTAAAAGCAAAATAACTTGTAACAGTATCACCATCAGGTAATTTTACTTTTACATCATATAAGGCAGGGTGTTCTGGAGACCAAAGATATAGCTCATCTTTTGGGATAGTTAAATTTAAATGACCCTTTTTATCAGTTTTACCTTTTGCTATTTCTTTACCTTCATAATAAATAGTAATTTCTGCATTATCAGGATTTGGAGCAATAATAGTTATATTAACTTTACCTGAATCAATATCAGTTTTATATTTTATTTCTTTAATATAATTTTCTGGAACCTGTTCCATCCAAACAGTTTGCCAAATACCGCTTTGAGCAGGATAATACATCCCTCCCGGATTTAAAGTCTGTTTACCTCTTAATTGATCTCCTGTATCTGAAGGATCACTAATAGTTACTAATATTTCATTTTCTCCAGGCTTTAAAGCTTCAGTTATGTCAATCGTAAAGGGAAGATAACCTCCCCAGTGTTCACCTACTACTTTATCGTTTACAATAATACGACAAAAATCATCAACAGCGCCAAAATGAAGTAAAATTCTATCCATAGTGTTAGGAATATTAATTTTTCTGGAATAATGAAGCCATTGATCAGGAAGTAAAGTTTTGTTAACTCCTGAACTTTTAGTTTCAGGAGAATAGGGGACTAAAATTTCGCCATCCCAACCATAGGGCTTTTTGTCAGTTGATCTTATAGCATATTTCCACTTACCATTTAAATTTGTATAGTTTTCTCTTACTAAAGAAGGACGAGGATATTCAGATAAAGGCTGCATAAAATCTCCAAATAATAGTTATTTTCAATAATTTATATCCTATTTGAATTAATCTAATTATTTTAAATAAATTAATGAAGATTTTAATCTATTAGTTGAAGGAAATATTGAGTAAATTTTACAATTTACTTAAAATTCAATTAACTTACGGGTATAAAATATCTTAAATAAATTAATTATTTCTGGATCATGAATAAGATTAAAATATTAATAAGCTTCTTTCTAATAATATTCATTTTCTTTATTTCTGGATGTTCTGAAGAAGTAAATAATACTAATGTAAGTACTGAAACTGGAAATGCCCAAAATATAGAAGATGATAAGGGAAAAGAAGATACTTTCGTTGAATCCTGTTTGAATTTAAGTGAAGAAGGAATCAGGAATCTACCACAAGAAGCATTTGAAGCTACTCCGGATAATAAAGTTCAATTAGAAGCCTCCTATAACAAAATGCTTGAAGAATTAAACTATATTCAAAATTATTTAGATGAAAATAAAAATAATTATACTCCAGATGGATTAACCAGAATTCAGGATAAAATTTATGAATTAAGGGGAATTATTCAATCTGCAATTGATACATTAGCAAATAAGTAAAATGCTGGTAACTTTTAAAAGAAACCAGCACAGACTGTTGATAAAGTCTAATCTTAAAAATTCTAAGATTAGACTTTATCAACAGTCTGGGCTATTAAACTCTTGGTTTAATAACCTTAAAGATTTTGAATTTCAATTTTGTTTATTATTTCTTCAATTGAAATACCGGGATGTGTATAGTAAATTTGACTTACAAATCTGATTAATCTTTTATCAAATTCTTTCTTTTTATTTATTTGAGTTACTGACTTTCCTTTTTTAAGATTTTTTACAATCTTTTTTATTTGATTAAAAGTTTGATCTGAGTTCAGATTAATTTTTTTATTTTTTAGTTTTTTTTTACGTTCTGATCAGTCAGATCAATTTTTTCAACATCAACTGTATTATTTTCTGGATCAATAAAGAGTAAAGCCATTGAAGCAGGTTTTCCAAAACGTCGTGGTCCACAACTACCAGGATTGAGCCAAATTTTATTTTCTTCATTAAAAAAATCGTAAACATGAGAATGACCATAAATGATAATGTCTGCAGGAATAGACTTCAGACCAATTTTACTTTTATCATGGATTATATAAACTTTTTTTCCAAATAAATCTAAAGTTTTATCCTTAGGTAATCTATCAGAAAGTTCCCGATCACAATTCCCTTGAACAGCGATAATTTCGTTTAAATTATTTAATTCATTTAAAACTTTATCAGTTGTTACATCACCAGCATGAATTACTAATTCACAATCTTTTAAAATTTCAGCTACTTCTGGTCTTATCATATTATGCGTATCTGAAATAACACCAATTTTATGTACAGACATACGTTTTTGCTTTCTTATTTATTAATCCATTTTATCATTAATAGAATTTATATTTTTTTAATAATTAAGGTTATTAAAAAAATACAGAATTATTTCTCAAAACTTCTTGACAAATTAAACTAAAATAAAGTAAATATAATATTAGAAAACAATCTTATCGGAATTTGAGTAATGAGGTACTTATGAAAACTCAAATTTACGATGATTTTGGCTTAAAAATAGATGGAGCCAAAAAATTTAATTATTCTAATAATCCTACAAATATTAATTCTACTATTGAAACTGTTTCAAAAAATGTAATTTGGCCAGAACCAGAAATTGGTCAAAGAGATTTATTCGTTGATTTTATTATTCACAAGCTTAGAGATTGTATTCGAACCACTTTTAAATCTGAAAATCCATTATTAATTGATGAATTTGTAAGTCAGGTCTTAGCCATTAAAGTATTAATGGAAAACGTAAAAACTGAAGAAGAAGCTATTAATGTTATTCGAAGACTCGACTTTGAAAAAAATGAAGATGGGAGTCCTTTATTTAACAAAAAGCTACTCTTTACCAAACGTTTAAAATTCTGGGAATTAACCAGGAGTCAAATGGAACTGGAAGGTTTCGGATTAACCAAAGAGGAAAAAGATTTAAAAAGAATTAAGACAATAGTTAAATCATTTATAATAAATTCGTCTTTCGAATTTAGAGAGAATTTTCTTATATTCAAGGAAAATAATCGGTCTTATACTTTTCCTATTAAAGATGGTTTAAGAAGAGAAGATCTTGTAATTGGGAAACTTATTATTGTCGATTCTGGTGTTGTTATTGGAATTAATAAGAGTTTAGAATATTACGAAAGTTATCTTCAAGTTTGTTTAGAGAAAGAAAGAGAAGATCTTAAAAATTCTCGGAAACGGATAAGAATTCAATTACCGCATTTAGAAAAAGTTCAACATATTGGTTCTGACTATAGAAATAACCGCGATGTTTTACCTGAAGCTTTAAAAGATAAATTTAATTTTTATGGAGGTCAGTTTGGAAATTGGCTAACTCAAAAAGAAAGAGCTAAAGTTGTTAATCTTGCTTTTGATGCTTTTAGTGATTTAGCATATGCTCTTGATATAAAAGATAGAGATATTTCGTTTAATGGAGAATTAGGAATAGCTTTTGGTGCTAGAGGTCACGGTAAAAGTAATGCTCATTATGAACCAAGTTATCATGTAATTAATTTAACCAGATTAAGAGGAGCTGGATCTCTAGCTCATGAATGGGGACATGCTTTAGATCATAGATTAGCTGAAATTTATGGAGATAATTCAAAATTACTAACTGATCAGGAACGATCTGCTTTAAATAGTTTAAATAATATTATTTCTGAATTAGTTAATATAACTAGTCAGTACCGGTTAGATAGTTTGGCTTTAGATACCTATGAGAATCGAAAAAAACCTTACTGGTCTCAAACATCCGAAATGTTTGCCAGAGCTTTTAATACTTACGTTATTCAAAAATTGAAAACTAAAGGAATAATCAATGATTATCTTTGTTATGAGTTTGATATTTCAATAAAAATAAATGAAGAAAGAAAGGCTTATGCTCATCCAATTGGAGCTAGTTGGGAGAGATTAGAGCCTCTATTGGATAATCTTGTTAACGATTTAAAACAAAAGGGAATCCTTCATCCTAGAGATGGGAATAATCATATAGGTAATATAGATACTGTTTATCATTTTGTAAATAGTTTGAATCTTGATCAAATATCCTTTTTTTAATAATAAAAGAAGCTAACACTCATTTCGAATGTTAGCTTTAGCTATTTCTTTGTTTAGTTATCTAATAGAAACCGGAGTTCCTACAGAAACTGAATTATATATTAATTTCATAGCATTATATGGTGTATTAATACATCCATGAGAACCGTTATAAAGATAAGCATTAGGAGCCCAATCTGTTCTCCAATCAGCATCGTGAATTCCTACTCTATCTATAATAGTTCCACCATCAAAACCATTTATGTAACCAACATATAAAGTTAACCAATAATCAACGACTGCATCGTAACCAGGTCCCTTAGTTCTATAGAATGGGAGTTTTTCTTCTACTTTAAAGTTTCCTGCTAAAGTATCATCGCACCACTGCATTCCAGTTACAACATTAGTATTGATAGTTACGTTATAGTTTTGATAAAGAGCCATTCGTTGTAAGGCTTTATTAATAACAATACAAGTTGGTCCAGGAGGAACTATTCCTAATGGAGTATCAATTAATCTAAATGAATTTGGATCTACGGCTTCTCCACCTTTTTTTACTAGTCTGATATCAACACATTCAACTGGAATACCACCATTAGCAGTACCAGCGATGCCATTCTGACTGGTAGTTCCTAACCAGCCCAAGTGAGAAACGTGAGCTCTATAATTTACCCCATAAACTTGAGCAGCTGGGCCTACGAGATAATATCTGAAAGCTTCAATAGGTAAATTCTGACCTGTAGTAC
>CANQNI010000085.1 GCA_947625175.1 uncultured Eubacteriaceae bacterium
AATACTAAACCACCTATGATACAAGTCGAAGAACTTCCCAAACCTTTTCCAAAAGGTACCTGACAATCTTCCTGAATAAGTAGACCTTTAACGGGATAGTTTAACTTGTTAAAGATTTTTTGCGCTGACTGATAAAATAAATTTTCTTTAGTTTGAAATTGCTTGTCTACTCCTTGAATTATTAGTTCATTTGTATCTAATTCCTGTACAGTGAAATTATTATAAAGTTGAAAAGCTATTCCCATGGTATCAAAACCAGATCCAATATTTGCACTGGTAGCAGGAACTTTAATCTCATAGACTGGATGAATCATTTTTGAGGATCCTACTAACCATATCTTTCATTTCATTCTGATTACAGTTTAAATTATGACGTAATTCTTTTTCTTTAAGACCGGTAAGGGGTTTAGGACATCTAAACTTTGATAATTTTTCTAAATCCTCCTGAATATCCAACTCATTTTTATTGTTCTCTTCTTGAGTAATACTCTCAAACACAGTCTTTGGAAATTTGTAAGGATTTGCTGTAGATAATATTATTGTTGGATGATCTCTTAGAGTTTCCTCTAATTTTAATTTAACTGTTTCACCAACAGCTGTATGTGGATCAATCAGGTTTCCATTATTATCAAAGGTATCTTTAATAGCTTTTCTGATCAATTAAGTTATTATAGCTTTTATAGGTATCCTTAATTGTTTGCTTTACTTCTTCTTCCGTAGCATATTCAGCCAGAAAGTTAGTAAATATAGAAGGATCGATCTTAAATAAACCATCTTCATTTAGAGATTTCATTAGATTGGTTATTAATTCTGAATCATTTAATTTATCAGCTAATAAGCGTTCTAAATTACTTGAGATTAGAATATCCATACTTGGACTGGTTGTTTTGAAAAAATCCCTATTAGTATCATATTCTCCCGATTCAAAGAAATCAGTTAAGATATTATTTTTATTAGAAGCACAAACTAATTTATTTATTGGAAGACCTGTTTTTTTGGCATAATAACCAGCTAAAATATCCCCAAAATTTCCTGAGGGAACTACGAAGTTAACTGGTTCACCCCATTTAATATCACCCGATTCTAACAATTTAAAATAAGCATAGTAATAATAAACTATTTGAGGTAATAATCTTCCTATATTAATTGAATTAGCTGATGATAAAATAAAACCATTTTCTTTTAATTCTTCATTGTAAATAGAATCATTAAAAATTTGCTTAACTCCATTTTGAGTATCATCAAAATTCCCATTTACACTAATAACATGAGTATTATTACCTTCTGTTGTATTCATTTGTTTTTCCTGAGCAAAACTAACACCGTCATTGGGATAAAAGACAATGATTTCTGTATTTTCAACATCTTTAAAACCTTCTAATGCAGCTTTTCCAGTATCACCAGAAGTTGCTGTTAAAATTACAATCTTATTATTTTCATTAATATTATTAGCTGCTGTTGTTAAGAGATAAGGAAGTAAAGTTAATGCCATATCTTTAAAAGCTGCTGTTGGACCATGCCAAAGCTCTAGAAAAAAACTATCATCACCATTTGGAGTTAATTTAACCAGTTCATCTATATCAAATTTTCCTTCTTTATAAGCATTTTCTACGCAGTAATCAATTTGTTCTTTACTAAAATCAGTTAAAAATTTAGATAAAATTTCTTTTGTTAATTCTCTATAAGATAGACTTTTCAAAACCTCTAAATCAAAGGAAATTTCCTCAAATGATTCTGGGATATAAAGTCCTCCATCAGGACTAAGACCATTAACTATTGCTTGTGAGGCAGAGACTTTATGTTGATTATCTCTTGTACTGATATAATTTACGTTTTTCATAATATTAATTGATTAGAATCTAATTTAAAAACTTTTTTATTATGATAGAATTATTTTCGTTAAATGACAAGAAAGTAATAATTCAAATATTAATAAGGTGATGAGATGAATATTGGCCTATTGGGAATAGGAACAATAGGTTCTGGAGTTTTCGAACAAATTAACCAGAATTTTGGTAAATTTTCTGAATCTTCAAGTATTCCTGCAAAAATTACTAAAGTCTTAGATAAAGATCTTACTAAAAAAGTTAAAAATGCAATTTTAACTGATAATCCAGATGAAATTTTCAATGATAATTCTATTGAAATTATTATTGCTCTAATGGGTGGAGAAGAATTTGAATATGAGCAGATCAAAAGAGCTTTAGAAAATAAAAAACATGTTGTAACAGCAAATAAAGCTGTTATAGGTGCTCATCTGGAAGAATTAAGTGAATTAGCTAAAAAAAATAACGTTATGTTAAGATATGAAGCTAGCGTTGGAGGTGGAATTCCAATAATAAAAGCGTTAGAAGATCAGATTAGAAATAATGAAATTAATGAGATTAAAGGAATTTTAAATGGAACAACTAATTTTATTTTAACTAAGATGATCGGGGATAAAGTAAATTTTGAAAATTCACTTAAAGAAGCGCAGGCTATAGGGTTTGCTGAAGCTAATCCAGAATCTGATTTAAAAGGTAGTGATGCAGCAAGAAAACTAGCTATACTATCAAGTCTAGCTTATGGTAAAGTTCTCAAAGATGAAGATATTCCTAAAAGGGGAATTTTGAACATTTCAACTACTGATATTAATGAAATTAACAGATTAGGTTATACAATTAAGCACCTAGCCCAATCAATTAATAAAAATAACCAGGTTAATATGGTCGTTGAACCAGTTTTAGTTAAGAAAGATAATGTATTTAGTAAAATTAATAACGAATTTAATCTTATCTCACTTAATGGGGATAAAACTGGTGAATTAATGTTTTATGGAAAAGGGGCAGGTAAAGATGCAACTGCTAATGCTGTTGTGTCTGATGTTTTAGATATTATAAATGCTCTAAATAACAATCAAATTATACCCCAACCTGAATTTGAAAATGATATTTCTACTAATTTTGATGAAGGAATAGAAGGTAGATACTATTTAAGAGTTGATACAGATAATAGTAGACGATTTTCTTTATCAGATTTAATGGAAATTTTAGAAGATATTTGTGAAATCGAGCATATTCATACATCAGAAGGTAGTATTTTAATTTTAACCGATTCTGTAAAACAAAGTGATTTCGAAGAATTAATAGAAAAATTAGATTTACCTGAAAATGAATATTTTTTTGCTCGAATTTTAGATTAATTAACTGTATGAAGAATTTATTGGTTCAAAAATATGGTGGAACAAGTGTTGGCAGTACGGATAAAATAAAAAATGTTGCCGAAAAAATTGTTTCAGAAAAACGAAATGGAAAGCACTTAATAGTAGTGGTAAGTGCAATGGGTGATACAACTGATCGTTTAGTTGATTTAGCTCATGAAATAAATGCAAATCCATCTCCTCGGGAAATGGATGTTTTATTATCAACAGGAGAACAGATTAGTATTTCTTTGTTAGCTATGGCAATTGAATTACTTGGTGAAAAAGTCATTAGTTTAACTGGTCCTCAAGTTGGAATGCATACAAGCTCAGTTCACAAGAGAGCTAGAATTACTGGTGTTGATGATAAAAGAGTTATAAATGAATTAAAAGAAAACAAAATAGTTATAGTAGCCGGATTTCAGGGATTAGATGAAAATCGAGACATTACTACATTAGGTCGGGGAGGTTCTGATACAAGTGCAGTAGCAATAGCAGCCGGACTCGATGCAGATAAATGCGAAATTTATACTGATGTAGATGGAGTTTATACTGCTGATCCTCGTATTGTTGCTGATGCTCAGAAACTCAATAAAGTTTCTTATACTGAGGTTTTGGAAATGGCTAGTTTAGGTGCTGGTGTTTTACATCCAAGAAGTGTTGAATTAGCCCAGAAATATAATATTCCTCTAGTGGTACGATCAAGTTTTAATCATGAAAATGAAGGGACTATAATAACAACGGATGAAAGTATGGAAACAGCTGTAGTTAAAGGAATTGCTTTAGATCAGGATATAGGAAAAATTTCAATTATGGAAGTTCCGGATAGACCGGGAATAGCATATAAATTATTTAGTATGTTAGCTGCTGGAAATATCCATATTGATATGATAGTCCAAAATACAAATCGTGCTGCAGTAAATGATATTTCTTTTACAGTAGCAGATGATGAGCTTCAGGATGCTCTAGATATTTCACAAAAATTTGCTTTTGATGTTGGTGCTCAAAAAGTAGAGTTTGATAAAGGTGTTTCTAAATTATCTATAATAGGAACAGGAATAGTAGCTAATCCTGAAATATCCAGTAGGTTCTTTGAAACTCTCTATAATTTAGGTGTTAATATACATACTATATCCACAAGTGAAATTAAAATTTCAGTCCTATTAGATAAACATTTAGCAAAAAAAGCAATGATTGCAGTTCATAATGCCTTTGAATTAAATCAATAATACTTTTATAATAATCTATTATTTTGTTAAAATAAATAAGATTAATAATGGGGGATTTTAATGTATAAAAAAAGTTTAGTTTGGCTTTTGGTTATTTCTGCGTTATTGTTTTTAACCAGCTGTGACAACTCGGATAGAGACGTTACTATTTCTTTAGCTCCAGGTACTTATTACGGAGAACAACATATAACTTTAAGTTGTATAGATCCAACAGCGCAAATAACTTACACCCTTGATGGTTCAGATCCTAAAGATAGTAATTTAGTTTATGATAGTGAAACAGGAATTGAAATAAATTATACTTCAGATTTAAAGGCTACTGCCGGTGGAAATATTGCGGAAGCTCACTATGATATTATTCCATATGATTCGCCAATGGATACGACTCAAAGAGCATTCTATAATAAAATAATGGGTTCATGGTCTACTGATGAAAGCATGACAACGAATTTTGTTGTTAGTAGTTCCTCAGTTACTTTTCAGGGGCCAGCTGGAGAAACCAAAAGTGGATATTTCTTAAAAGATGTTAATGGAGATACTGCTACTATGGTTTATACAGATAATGATGGTAAAAACGTTGAAATACCTATTCAAGTAATTCCAGATTCGTATACAATTGTTGTTAATGGAGTTCAATATATAGCTCAATGGTATTACTATTAGAATAATAATGGGAATAATCGGTAAATCCGATTATTCCCGTTTTTTAATTCAATAAATCTAAAATATCATCAAGTATATCTAAAATACCTTCACCAATTTCTGTATCTGTTAATACTGTTCTTATAACAGGATCATATATAGTTAATATCCCGGCATTAGTAATACTAGGAGGAGCTGGAGTTACTGTTTCAGATATAAATTCTGGAAGCTTTTGTGATTTATCCGTTTTATAAACCTTTTCTTTTTCACCAAAATCAACTTCTATTCCATAGTGATCACTTACAACCGGTAAGTTAGTTCCGTTAAATATTACTTGGCTAGATAGAATGGGTTGATCTGTATTGGAAAAGATATAATCAATTCTCATTTCTTTTGGATGATTGTCATCAACCCAACCTGCTATAAAGTCGCCAACAGTAATCCCATTATCATGATATTCAGCTTCTTTAAAAGTATCAATCAAATTCGAGGTTTGTAAAATATAATCATAGGCTTCACCTTTATTGCTAGCATCATTATTAAAGTCACCCATAACATATAAAGGAGCTGGCGTATCACAAGCCTTTTTTACAAATCTATCCCATTGTTTATCAAAAGGTTCCTGTGGCTCATTCCATTTATCAAAATGACAAGTATAAAACCATTCCGGTTTTCCATTAAAATCACATTGAACCCCTAAAGCTCTTCTCGTTTTAATATTCCAATAATTAGTTTCTTTTGAGACTAAAAAAGTATTTGTTTTTCTAATTGGATGACGGGATAAAATTCCAATACCTTCATCGTATTTACTCCAACCTACATGAACTGGACACCAGGTCCAATACCAAATTTGACCACTTGCCTGTAGAGCTTTAGCAATTAGATAGAGATAATTATCAGCTTTAATTGGAACTCTATCCTGACAGGGATAATATTCATTTAATTCGGATAAAGGAACTTCAACACTACTCATTAATTGATTTATTTCTTGTAAAGCTAAGAGATCGAAATCACTTTCTGCGATTGCAGTAATCAAGTTTTCCATATTTTGAAGTGGAGTTTTGCCACAATATGAATTGGCATTTAAAGTAACTAGTTTCATTTTAAGCCTTCAAATTTACTTTTATTTAATACTTATATCCCAAATTCAGATGGAATCACTCATAGATAATTTATTCTTGATATTTAATTGATTTATTCAATTTATATCAATTAGCACTTAAATAGTTTTTTTAATATAATACTTAAGATAAATTTTATTAAACGGAAAAATGACTCAGGCAATTATACATAGTTTAGATTTTTTACCTCCATGGTTACAATTAATAATTATTTCAATGATTCCTGTTATAGAGTTAAGAGGAGCTATTCCTTGGGGTATATTTATATTACATTATCCAATCGTAACTAATTATTTATTATGCGTAGTAGGATCTTTAATTCCTGCACCTTTTATTCTTCTATTTATCCAGTCAATATTAACTTGGATGAGGGAAAATAAATATACGCGGAAGTTAGCCTTATGGTTAGATAAAAAAGCTCAAAAGGGGAGTATGAAAATTG
>CANQNI010000086.1 GCA_947625175.1 uncultured Eubacteriaceae bacterium
ATTTAGCCACAATTGGAAGTAAAGTTTTAAAACAGCGCGGATTATTACCAGAATTAGATGAAAGTGAAGAAATAAACGCCTGTTCTATCAAAATTCCGGTTGAAATAGATGGTCAAGAGGAAGAATGGGTGGTTATGTTTAAGAATGAAACACATAATCATCCTACTGAAATAGAACCTTTTGGGGGTGCTGCAACTTGTATAGGTGGTTGTATTAGAGATCCTTTATCAGGACGTAGTTATGTTTACCAGGCAATGAGAGTTACTGGTGGTGCCGATCCAAGAGCAGACTTTAAGGATACAATAGAAGGAAAATTACCACAGAGAAAAATTGCTACTATTTCTTCAGAAGGGTATTCTTCTTATGGAAATCAGATTGGTTTAGCAACAGGACATGTAGCTGAACTTTATCATCCTGGTTATGCAGCTAAACATTTAGAATGTGGTGCAGTTGTAGGAGCAGCTCCATTTAGCAATATTCGTCGAGAAAGACCTCAAGCCGGTGATGTCATTATTCTTCTTGGGGGTAGAACTGGAAGAGATGGAATAGGTGGAGCAACCGGTTCTTCTAAAAGTCATAATCTGACATCAATTACAACCATGGCAAGTGAAGTTCAAAAGGGAAATGCTCCTGAAGAAAGAAAATTACAAAGATTATTTCGAAATCCGGAAGTAACTAAACTAATTAAACGTTGTAATGATTTTGGTGCTGGTGGAGTTGCAGTAGCAATAGGTGAATTAGCAGATGGTTTAATTGTTGATCTTGATAAAGTTAGAAAAAAATATGAGGGTTTAGATGGAACCGAAATAGCCATTTCTGAAAGTCAGGAAAGAATGGCAGTTGTTGTTGATAAAAATGACGTTGATGAATTTATAGAACAAGCCAATAATGAAAATCTTGAAGCCTATCCAGTTGCTGTTGTAACAGAAGAACCTAGACTAGTTATGAACTGGGAAGGTGAAACAATTTGTGATATTAGTCGAGAATTTTTAAATTCAAATGGAGCTGAAAAACATACAAATGTCATAATAGAAGATAATTCTTTTGAAGAAACTAATAGTTTTAATCCTACTTTAAAAGAAATAGCTTCAACACTTAAAAGTGCAAGTCGACGAGGATTAGTTGAAAGATTTGATGGTTCTATTGGAGCAGGAAGTGTATTTATGCCCTTTGGCGGAATTAATCAGCGAACACCTGAACAGGTCATGGTTGCTTTACTTCCTGTTGGAACTGAGCGTCAAACAGATCAGGCTACTGTTATGAGTTTTGGTTTCGATCCTGACTGGACCTCCCAGTGGAGTAATAATGAAGTTAGTCTGTATGATAAAGCATATAATAGTGTAGTCAATTCAATAGCAAAACTTGTTGCTTCAGGTGCTCGATATCAGGATATTTATCTTAGTTTTCAAGAATTTTTTGAAAAAATGACTGAACAGGCTCAAACTTGGGGAAAACCATTAGCTTCATTATTAGGTGGATTGGATGCTCAAATAGACTTTAATTCAGCAGCTATTGGTGGTAAAGATTCAATGTCCGGATCTTTCCTGGATCTTAATGTTCCTCCTACGCTAATATCCTTTGCTTTGGCTCCAGTAAACTCTAATTTAATTATTTCTTCTGCTTTAAAAGAAGAAGATCATCCTGTTTATGCCTTTGGTTTAGGAAAAACACCTGAAGAAATTAAAAAATCTTGGGAATATTATAATAAACTAGTTAGAGATAGACAGGTATTAGCTGCTAGGGCTGTTGAGGTTGGTGGTATTGCAGAAGCAATAATTCAAATGTCTTTTGGAAATACAATTGGTTTTAAACAGAAAACAGATAGTGAAGTACCCTGGTATTCTACTCAACCTTCTGTAATAATCGCTGAACTGAAGAGCCCAATTTCAAGTAACGAAGCAGTTTATTTAGGCGAAACTGTTAAAGATACTATTATAATAAATGATGAAACTGAAAAGATTCAGGATTTACTTGAATTAAATGAAGACGTTTTAGAGGCAGTTTATCCTACAAGAGTTCAGGAAGAGATTCTTGAAGTTCCTGATATTAACTTCACTATTAAAACAAATGAAAAGAAAAAAGGAGCTTCAATAGTAAAACCTAAAATGATAATTCCTGTATTTCCTGGAACTAATTGTGAATATGATTCAGCCCGTATAGCTGTAAGTGCTGGAATAGAACCGGAAATTTTAGTAATAAATAACCAATCAGAACAAAATTTACAGGAATCAGCACAAAGACTTAAAAAGGCTATTGATCAGTCCCAAATTATTTTTATTCCAGGTGGCTTTTCAGGAGGAGATGAACCCGAAGGTTCAGGTAAATTTATTGCTTCTTTCTTTAGAAATCCGGAAATTTCTGAATCAATATCGAATTTATTAGAAAATAGAGATGGTTTAATACTAGGAATTTGTAATGGCTTTCAAGCTCTTTTAAAGTTAGGTTTATTACCAAATGGATTAATCAGTAATGTTACGGATAAAAGTCCAACATTAACTTATAATACTATAGGAAGACACCAATCAAAAATCGTAAATACAAAAGTTAGTTCGAATTTATCTCCTTGGTTTAATTCTATAAATGTTAATGATATCTTCCAAGTTCCTATTAGTCATGGGGAAGGAAGATTTGTAGCCCCAGATTCAGTCATTCAGGATCTAATTAAAAATGGCCAAGTAGCAACTCAATATGTAGATTTGAATGGAAATTCGACTATGGATAGTCAGTTTAATCCAAATGGATCCTATTATGCTATTGAGGGAATAACCAGTCCTGATGGGAGAGTCCTAGGTAAAATGGGTCATTCCGAAAGAATTGGAAAGAACTTATATAAAAATATACCTGGTCAGTTTGATATGAAACTCTTTGAAAGCGCTAAAAATTATTTTAGTTAATCTTAAATTGAACTAAAGTTTGGAATTTTATTATATTAATTTTGTCTAAATTTATTTTATAATTTATTAAAATCAAAATTTATGGAGTTTTTATGTCTTGGTTAGAGCTTGAAAATAAAGTTATGATTGTTACTGGCGGAGCCAGTGGTATTGGAAAAGCGATAGTTGAAGAATTTTTAAAACAAAATGCCAAAGTTGCTGTACTAGATTTAACTAAAGAAGTTCCTGATTTTATTAAAAATAATGAAAATGCTAAATTTTATTCTGTTGATGTAACCAATAAAGAACAGGTAGACACAGCTTTTAAAGATATTATAAGTACATTTGGATCAATACATTGTTTAGTTAATAATGCAGGTATTAATATTCCTAGATTGTTAATAGATCCAAAAGATCCCGAAGGCGAGTTTGAATTAGATTTAAAAGTTTGGGATAAAATCTTAGATGTTAACTTAAATGGAGTTTTCCTTTGTACACAAGCTGCGTTAAGACAGATGATAAAACAGGAAAATGCTGTCATTATCAATATGTCTTCTGAGAGTGGATTAGAAGGTTCTGAAGGTCAATCCATTTATGCTGCTAGTAAAGCTGCTTTAAACTCGTTAACCAGAAGCTGGTGTAAGGAATTGGGTAAATATAATATCCGAGTTATAGGAGTAGCTCCTGGAATTATGGAAGCTACAGGATTAAGAACGTTAGCTTACGAAGAAGCGTTATCCTATACAAGAGGAATTACTGTTGATGATCTTAGAAAAGGTTATGAAAGTAAATCAACTACTCCGTTAGGTAGATCTGGCAAACTTTCAGAAGTTGCTAACTTATGTGCCTTTCTTGCTAGTGATAAAGCTGGATATATTACGGGTGTTACTTATAATGTGGCTGGTGGAAAAACTAGAGGATAATAAAAAGCTAGAATAAACAAAATTTTGCTTATTCTAGCTTAATTTTATTGGTTTAAAGCATCTTTATTAACTGGAAAAGTAAAATAAACTAATCTGAACGGCTCATTATTTAATGTAAAGTGCCACTATTTACTTTCAATTCCAGAAAAGTTATGAGCTTCCATGGCTTGTCTTAGCATCATACGGTTATGATACTTTCATCAGTTAGACCTTCTCTATAAGAGGCATGAGAAATTTCTCTAAAGAAATCAAAAGTATCACTGTTACTTTAAAATGTTTTTAGAGTTTTTCAAAATTTCATTTTAGTTTTTCCAGCTTTATATTAATTAACGCGTTAAATAAATTATAATCAAACGAATTAAACTGAAATCTGCTTAGTTGTCCTTTAAAATCAATAAGATCTTCTCCGAGAGAGATTAATTTTTTGGCTTATTAAAAATCTCTCCTTAACAACTTTAGCTGAAAATTCTAGACGATAAATTAAAGAGATTAATTTGAGAATTTAATCTAATTTTTATCGAATTAACCTTAAAATAAAAAGGTTTTCTGGAATAAAATTAAAATTTTGTCAAAAGACAATTTAAGATTAAAATGTCAACCAGAAAACTTGGCTTTCTAATTAGTTTGAAAAAAATCAATTATCGAGTTGATAATTAAAAATATATTATATTATGATTGGTAAAATTAATATAGACTTTTATTATTAATATCATTAATATTTCTAATAATATTTAATAATTTCTTTTATTAAAAAAAAATTTTAAAACGTAAGATATCAAATAAGATATTGAGGTTTTATTATTTATTTATTTCTTAAATAAAAGAAAAAATTTCGATATTAAAAAAAGATTAAAAGCGGAATAATTCACTTTTATAAAAATGATTTAATTAAAATTTCAGATCCAATAATAATTAGAATTATTCCACCAAGTATGATAGCTTTATTATTAAATTTGTTTCCAACTTTATTACCTAAATAAAGCCCAAAGAGACAAATAATAAATGTTGTAATACCTATAATTAAACTTTCAATTAATGCTTCAAGAATATCCACATTTGAAATAGTAAATCCAACAGATAGGGCATCTATTGAAGTAACTATACCTTGGATTAATATTATTTTAAAATTCAAAGAAACTTCTTCATCAGTTGCTTTATTTTTAAAGCCTTCAATAACCATTTTTCCGCCTATTAGAATTAAAACAATAAAGGCTATCCAAGGAATAAATTTTTGCAGTTCAACAAAAATACTTACTATAGTATGAACGCAAAACCATCCTATTAAGGGCATTAAGAATTGAAAAAAAGCAAAAGTTCCAGCTATAAAAATTCTTAAAGTATTTTTCATATTAGGGTGGTATAGTCCATTAGCCAGGGAAACGGAAAAAGCATCCATAGCTAAACCTATTCCAATTGAAACAGCATTAATAAAAAAGGTAATCATCTTAAAAATTTAATAAATATAATTTTATCCGACAAAATATATAAAGGCAGAATTGGCGGGAAAATCTCCAAAATTTCCGTGAGAATGTAAACGTTTAATTTTAAATGGAGTATTTAATAAGTAAAAGAAGAAGTCCAGAATCAATCTGGACTTTATCTTATTTAATATCATCACCAAAGTCATAATTCCAACCAACTGTATCAGCACAAATAAAAGATGGGGGAGTTTGACCGCTTAAATTTTCATCAAGGTTTTGATCATTATTATAAATTTCTAACATAATAGAACCGTCTTCACCCTGACTAAAATTCACACCAACTAAATTTCCTTTATTTAATTTACCGGACATAACACCTAATTGTCTGATTCCGGTAAATTTCATAACAATTTCATTTCTATTTTTATTATCAGCTATTCTTGGATCAAAACTTTGGAATTTAATATAGCAATGAGATTCCTCTGAAGTATCTCCAGGTACTTCGAAATCTACTTGATCGGCACTAAAATATTTTAAATCTACAAAAATAGCCTGATTAAAATCACAAAATAATTCGTTTAATTCATCAACTTCATTTTGATTAGTAATAGGATTCCATTCAAATGCGTTTAAATTTGGTTCCATTTTTTCCTCAAAGATAATATTAGAATTAAATTTATATTTACCCATAATTTAATTAAATAATGCCTCTTATTATTTTTACTGGATTATAATGATAATAAATAATTAATTGAGGTTAATAATGAACGGAGAAATACTTTATCAGGGTCATGCCAGTATCAGAATTACAACTAAAGACGGAAAAGTTATCTATATTGATCCTTATTCGGGAAAACATTATGATAAACCGGCTGATCTTATATTAGTAACGCATCAGCATTTTGATCATACAGCTATTGATAAACCACCAAAGAATGAAAATTGTATTATCTGGCAGAACTTCGATGCACAGCAAAATGGAGAATATAAATCTTTAACTGTAGATGGAATTAATATTCAGGCTGTGGAAGCCTATAATAAGAATCATAATAAAGCAAATTGTGTTGGATATATTTTATCTTTTGATGGAATTAAAGTTTATATTAGTGGAGACACTGCTCTTACTGAACAAATGCCGGAATTAAAAAATGAAAATATCGATTATGTTTTCTTACCAGTAGATGGAATCTTTACTATGTCGCCTAGGGAGGCAGCAAAATGTGCTGATATTATAGGGGCAAAATATTCAATTCCTTATCATAGTGATCCGGGTAGTGAATTTGATATTAATCAAGCTCGAAAATTTAACGCAAAAAATAGAATAATCTTAAAACCTGGTGAAACTATTACTTATTAAAAAAAC
>CANQNI010000087.1 GCA_947625175.1 uncultured Eubacteriaceae bacterium
TTGTGTCTTCTTCCAGATGCTTTGCAATTTCCTTTAAATGCTCAATGACCAAGGTGTTCCTCGTACGCTTTGTAAAGTTCCATCCAGTCTGTTAGCTCCATCGTTACTAACCAGGGCTTTCTGTTCTTCCTGTGAAAGACCGTAGGTATTTCGTGATTGACTGAGGCGTCTCTTTTTGACTGCTCCATCGCTTTGTAAATATTTAGCTTTTCTACTCTTTTAACTTCAATATGCACATCGAGGAGCCCCTCAACGTCTGCATCGCCGTTGGCACCGGAAAATTGCTGACCCCTCCATGCGTTGTAGCCATAGTCTTTTAAGATGTTAGCTAACTCACGTTCACCTACTGCACCTTTGTTTCTGCTGTTGATTGTCAAACTATTACCAACCTAATTCAAGATCATCGCTTTCAATAATTTTTCCATCAATCCAAGCTGGTAAATAATACTGATCATTAGATTTAATAAATCTAACTACTTGATTTTCGTTATATGGTCTTTTCTGAATAGTACCTGCTCCAAATTTACCAATCCAATTCGAAAAATCATTTACATTGATTTCGTTATAATCAATTCCAAATGAATCAGCCATTATTGATAAAACATAATTAGTCGTTTCAGGATCATTTTCGTTAAAAGTAAGACGACTACAAGCTGTAGCGTCTTGACCAGATACTTTATAAGTAAAAGTAACGTAATCATGTTCTGACGGACTGGTTTCAGGTTTAGGTTCTACTGATATAATTTTTAATCTATAATTACCGTTTGGAATTCTTTCGAATTTCTTTTTAGGTGGTTCATAATTCCAATTAATCATTATTAACTCCTGGCTCTAGATATCTTGAAATAACATAATTATCTTCAGAAATCTTCATTGCTAAACATTTTCCTTTTCGCCCTATAAGTTGATCCCAATTCATTTTGTATGGTTCACCTCTTTTTAGTAATCCTGCCGAAAGAAATAGTTCACATAATCTAAATTGATATTCTTTACTTACTATGAAATAATCTTCAATAATAAAATTAATATTATTAACTTTAAACAAAAATTCTACAGCGGCTATTTTTCTACCTTTACATTCGAGTTTTTCGACACCTAGAATTTCGTAATCCGAAATTTCATAGTTATTGAACTCTTTTTCATAGTCGTCTTTAACAATGAATTTAAGTTTAATGTTTGTTTGTAGAGCAGAATCAAATTTATCGTATATAGTTTTTAGGTTATTTTTAATAAAATTAAGTGAATCTAGTTTTACGGTATCTGATTCTTGCTCTATGAGTTTTTGTATTTCTTCACTACTTTCAAAGGCATAATCTAAACCGCTTCTCAATCTGATATTCTGTCCGTTTTGATTATCGGAAAAAATTTTCCAGTTTTTGTATTCCATCTAATCTCCTTAAATAAAACTTACTTGATCCACTCTGTCTGGATCATCCTTACCGTCTGTTTCGTTATAGACAACCTCAATTAGTTTTTTAATCTCTTCAGCCAAAGCCATTGCATCTAAAACTTCCTGTGCGCTTTGTTTAATTTTGATTCTGATAGTGTAAAGATCTTCCTTTAGCCATTTTTCGTTTAACCATGAACTTAAACTTAACAACTCATCCGATCGTGACATTAAGTCACCAAAGACCGAACTGAGTTTATTGATATTCTGTTCCTGTAAATCTGAATAGCTTAACCACTCTTTCTTTGTCATTCGTTCTCCTTTGCTTAAGTGGGCGCCCATAGGCTCTGTGGTGGTGGGCGCGCTCTAAAGCGCCCGCTACCACAGGAGCCTCAACCTACCACCAAAAAACTGGTGGTGGTATTTCTATATAAGCGTCCCCCCACCATTTTTTGGGAATAGGTTCCCACTAATCCCACTACTTAATGGGACATGGGTACCATTATTCCCACCACTGATTTTGGTAAATGGTTCCCACATATCCCACCATTTAATGGTTCATGGTTCCCATGTTTACCACCACCTACTTGTTCTCTTTAAAGACCAACCCTTTACTTCGTTTGTAAGTGTATTCTGTTGACAAATTGTTATAGGTTCTAAGTTTTTTTCTTAGAGTTTCTGAACCAATATTGAAGTATTTAGCCATATCTGATTCATGAACAAACGTTCCATCGTCAGTTAACAAATCAAAACATTGATCTATTTCTTCAAGTGAATCTTCAATTGTTTTAGGCTTTGCCTGGAATGCTGCATAATTTCTATACTCGGCATTATCAAGAAGACCGAAATAATCGACTTCATGAACAGGAAAACGAAAGAACACATTAACCGGTTTAAAAGGTGGGAACTCCCTTAAGGTTCCTTCAATACGCCAGGCTGAACAGTCTTTGTATTTATCATTATGTTGATAGGTTTTATTTTCCAGCTCTATCATATCGAGTATGGCGTCTGGATCCCTGGCAAAGACACCGGAACCGCTAGCCCTGTCTATTGCTCTTTTACCACCTTGATTCCCTTTAGAATGATGGTGACAATAAATAAGACTAACGCCTAATTCTGTTGTTAATTTATCGAATTGGTTAGTAAAAGCCGCAATATCCCCTGCAGCATTTTCATCCCCTGATTGAACTTTATAAACTGGATCAAGAATAATAACGTCATAGTTTTCAGGTTGAATCCTTGAAATAATTTTAGGTGTGAGTTTCTGCATCGGCTGAGCCTTACCTCTTAAGCTCCATATCCTTAAGTTTTCAGGAGAGTCAATCTCGATATTTAAAGCGTCATAGACGTTTTTAACTCTATGCATAAAACTCGATTCATCTATTTCCAGGTTGATATATAAAACCTTTGACTTTCTGCATTCAAAACCGAACCACGTTTTACCCTCTGCCAGAGCTATACCGAGTTCAATCAGGCTAAAACTTTTACCCGCTTTACTTGAACCAGACACCAGCATTTTATGTCCTTGTCTTAGGACACCTTTAATGAGTTCCGGTGCGAGTTCAGGCATATTTTCAAGAACTTCTTTAAAGCTTTTAATCTCTGGCAGTTCAATATCGTTAAAGCCGTTTTCAACGTATTCCTGCCAGGTTGCAAAGTCGCCATAGCCTGTGTGGATATCAATCAGGTATTGTCTTTCATTGCCCCTGTCAATACCAGGAAGCCGTGAAAGCCTTGCAGCGTTTTTATTCTGTTTGTCTACCGGGAAATTTTGTTTTTCGAGTGTCTTATGAAGAAATTGAACGCGCCTGTTATATTCATCCAGGTCTTCTGCATCTACTTTGACAACAGCGTGGATACTTCTTCCACCTGAATTAACTATAGCGGCGCACGGAAGTCGAAGTTTGTAAATTGTTTCTAACTGGGTTTCTAAATCTGTTTCATCACTTTCAATGAGGGTATACCTTAATTTAGTAATGTTGTTGTTAGAAACGCCCTGTCCGTCAACTGGATTAATGCGCACCCATACGCCGGCATCGTGGTTATAGTCGCCTATAACATTCTCGATTTCACCGTCATATTTAATAAAATCAGCCATTAACTCTTTGGCTGATTCATTAAATCCTCTATCTGCAGGGCTGTACTTTCCATTTTCAAGTTGTACAGACTTAGTAACAATTGATACCTGGTCTTCCTTGTCAAAGAGGGCTCTCAGGTAAACAAGAAAATCATTATCTTTCTGAGGTGGTATTCCGTCATCAATAACATCATTCCATTCCAGTCCAGTTATTTCATTAAGCGGTTCAAAGCCGTTTTGAATAGCCCGGTAAAATACGGTGGCTTTATTGATTCCAGAAGAATTAAAACTGTACCACTTCTTTTCAAAAACGCCTGCCTGATACCTAGCAGGATCTCTTTTAGACCACTCATCCCAATCCTGCCAGGAAACGACATAGCCATCGTTGGCGGCGCTTTTAAGTCCCATTCCGACCTCAAGCCACTCTCCATAATCAAGTGAACTTGGGTCGATAAAATTTAAAGCCTGTAAAATATCTACCATTGGACATCAATTTCTTCTGGTGGATCTATGTAGGCATAAACGCTGTTGGTTTTGTAGGTGTTGCCTTTTTGGCTTTCTCTTTCTTCCTGTGCCAAAGTGCAACGCCCGCTTCTTCCAATAGATTCTTTCCACTTCATTTTTACTTTTTCGCCATGTTTCTTAAGTCCGATTGATCTAAAGAAACTGGCAATCTTCCAGACGGTTTTATTGGTAAGTACAATCCAGTCTTTTACAATGGCTTTCTTTTTCCCGTCTGTTACTTCAAGTTCAAGAATAGCCATATTGTTGTGGGTATCCTTAGTCTTACCTCTTTCAAAACTCTTAACTGTAAAATCGTAGTCACCAGGTTCTAATACCACGTATTCAAACTCTTGACCGTCATCTATCTCTTCTTCCCAATCTAATCCAATTACTTCTTCTGGCATCATTACGCTCCTTTACTTTTTAATAATCCGGATTTAAAGTTATCCCATTTATCAAGAACATTCTTTTTTAAGAAATTCTTGTCAAAATCGGCTAATCTGTTTCCTTTACCGGATACTGGTTTAATTTTCTTGCTTTTAATAAATTCGACCGCTTCACTTTCCTTAAGACCATCTTGGGTTAAGCGGGTGATAATTTTAGCGGCTGTTGGATCCCCTACTATATCCTTTAAATCCTCAGCATCTTCATCCTGTACAATCATCGGTTCATCAAGATCATCTTCATCATCAACCAAGAGTGGATCATTTTCTGTAACATGCATAGTTGGAGCAGGTTCAAACTGAAAGATTTGTTTGATGGAATCATAGTTAAGTGGTAGTTCTTCATCCAATCCAAAACGGTTTTTAGCATCCCAGGTTGGAGAGTGGGTAGTATAAATAACCCTTTTACCACCAGTAGCCTTGTAGCTCTTTCCCATCTTTCCATCGGCTTTTACCACATCAATCTTGTAATTTAGGAATAAAACAAAGTCGCCCCATTCTTTGATAGCCTGAGCTGTCTTCTTTTCAAGTTTAAGTTCATATCTGTCGTAAGCTCCAAACTCATCAGGCTGTTCAAATTTGGTGAGTTTACTGTGTCCCAGAAAAACAATATTGATTTGATAATCTCTGTTAAGACGTGTGAGCTTGTTTAAAAACTTCTGGAACTCATCTTTTAAGTACATATAGCCTCTGCCATAATCAGGTTGGGCAATGCTATCAATCTTATGTTTAGCTAATGTGGAATAATTGCAGTGGAGTTCAGCCATATCAGCGGTATCAATAACAATCGTTTTAAAATCACCAGACTTGGCTATTTCTTCAACAGTTTCATTAATGGATTTCCAATCCCATTTGTTTTCATCAATTCGCTGAACGTCTAATTGGTTGGTTCCATTTTCAAGATCAAGGAATACTGGTTTTGGGAAATGGCTTGCTAGTGTACTTTTACCAACGCCTTCAGGACCGTATATGATTCCTTTAACGGCTGTTTTTTTCTGACCGGTGCTAATTTTCAAATTTAAGTTCCTCCCTCCTGTCCTCTTTTTTAACTAACAACGGATTACCAGTTTTAGAACTAATAAACTGGTTGTAATCTGACATATTCTTTTTACCTAACTTCTTTTCTAACTGTGCTGGTGTAGGTAGTTGAAGCACAGCTTCAAGTTCATTATTTGAACTTAGTACTTTCTTTAGTTGTTCTTCATCATTCCAGTACCTGGATTTGCGACCGGCTACCAGTTTGAAATTGTTAAATTCCTGTCCGTTTTTGATTTCATCGGTAATATACGATTTAACAGACTTGATATACTTTTCCAGTTCTTCAGCCTTGATTAGGTTCTGTTCGATTTCTAAGTTGTTAAGTGGCTTAATCTCAGTTTCTGAATCGAACATGATTTGACCCACATATTCTTTGCAAAATATATTGGCTTTACAGAACCGACACCATTTACCAGGATTTTCTTCAACCACTTCAAATTTAAGTTTAGAAAGTGCTGGAACTAAAACTTTGTTATTCCACTCACAAAGTGTTTTCCAGTCGATCTCCCAGGTATTAATGTTTTTGATTCGTGGCTGGTAAATAGTTAGTCTGATTGGAAAATTATCAAGTTGTTTGGTTTCAGGAAATTTGTTTTGATAGAGCTTTACAGCCCCAAGCGCATAGATTAAAAGCTGAGTGTTATTTTCTACTGGAACTTTGTAACGACCATATTTAAGATCAATAACATCAATACCATTAGACTCACTCATTAAGATACAATCAGCGGTTCCGAAAAGATCCGGATAGATAAAATAAAGATCAACCATTTCTTCAACAAGCATGGTGTCATAATCTTTATTTAAGATAAATCCGACATATTCATCGGTGTAATGTTCCATGACCGGATCATAAAGATCATTTTTGCGGCATTCATCTAATTCTGATTTATAGTCATACCAGTCATCTTGCATTAATTTGTATTCAGCTATTTGGTGTACCAGACTCCCTTCGTCTGCCGCCGTTGTATCTCTTTCCTCATTATATTGAGGTAGCAGGAATGATCCTGAACAGTTAATCCATCTTTCACTGCTGGAAGGCGATAGTAGTGCATGTTTATTCGATGCCATTCAACACCTCACTAAAACCTGTCTG
>CANQNI010000088.1 GCA_947625175.1 uncultured Eubacteriaceae bacterium
GATGTAGTAATAGCAACAAAATTCCCGACTTTTGATTTAAAGGAAGAAGAAGAAATAGAACCAATTTTTCAAAACCAGCTCGAAAGACTTGGAACAGATTACATTGATTATTATCTCCTTCATAATTTCCAAACTGTTTATTATGATGGTATTGATGGTAACGGTGGTGTAATAAAGAAAACGAATTTAATAGATCACGCACTTAAATGGTTAGAAGATGGGAAAATTAAACATCTTGGATTTTCTTTTCATTCTTCACCAGAACTTTTAGATAAGATTTTAACTGAACATCCAGAATTTGAATTTGTTCAGATTCCTCTTAATTATCTGGACTGGGATAGTGAACTGGTTAGGGCGAGAGAAGCTTATGAAGTAATCCGTAAACACGGTAAGGATATTATTATCATGGAACCAGTTAAAGGTGGTGGTCTATCTATGGTTCCTGAAACGGTTAAAGAAAAATTATTAGAAAAGAATCCTGATGCCTCAGTAGCTTCCTGGGCTATCCGTTTTGTAGGTAGTTTAGATGGAATTTTTAAGAATCTTTCAGGAATGTCAACCATTGAACAAATGAAAGACAATATTAAAACCGTTCAGGAACTTGAACCTTTAACTGAAGAAGAAAAGACCTTCTTACTCGAAGAAATTGTCCCTCTTTATAAAGAAGCTGGACCATTTGGAAATGACTTAAGTAAGTACGAAGGCTTAACATTACATGGAGCACCGGTTACAGCAATAATGGAAGGTTACAATGTTTGCCAACTTCAACCGGATCCTGGATTTTCAGACGAAAATAATTATTTTAAAAATGTAGTAGCTGAAAAAGCCCATCTGGATATCTTCGGGGATCTTCCAGAAGAAAAGGTAATTCTTGAAGATGGTACAGATGTAACAGATGAAGTTAAAGAAGCCGAAGACTGGTTAGTTAAGAATAGTTTTTAAAGAATTAATTAAATTCATCCAAGTAAATCCGTTTTCCCTTTAACTGTTGCTTCTTTAAACTATTTGATTTGTTTAAGCCTCAAAATGAACTTTTGCTCTTTATATTAGCCAAGTAGACAAAGTTTGTTAAACTGGAGAAAATTTATTAGGAGATAAGAATGAAAAATACTTTTTCAAAGCTTCTAGTTCTCTTAATGATCATCTCTATTCTTAGTGTACTGACTTCCTGTTCAGGAGGAGACGTAGCTGGTAGTTTTTTGGATAAAACTTTAGAAATGGCTAAATCCGGAGCTGAAGAATATGCAAAAGAAGTAGATTCAGCTACAGCAGATGATGTTGACCGGCTAAGAGAAGATGGTAATAAACTACTTAGTTCATTAGATGATGTTACTAAAGCTTTAGATGAAGATGAAGGTCAAATTTCTGATGATGCTAAAAACAGCATGAGAGAAACCGTTGAGGAACTAAGACAAACTGTTTCTGAAGCGATGACAAAACTGGAAACAAAATAATTAAAACTCCGGAATTCTAAATAATATTCCGGAGTTTCTCATTTCTCCATAAAATAAACGTTTACGATAAGGCGACTATTTCGGTATTATTAAAGGATAAAAAAAGCTATATTAGTATGTTATTAAGAGCACCCATAAGTTTTTTCAAATTATAACCTACTTAATAACGTTTTATATCTATTACCCACTATAGGTATTAAAATAAAGTTATAAGTAATTTACTGACGTCCAAATTCTCTGATTAATTGACCTAAATCAATTTCGGTAGTTGGATGAATATATTCTAGGATACGTTTTCCTGCTGGAATGGCATTATCGAAATAATCTCTCGATTCATTATCAATATAAAAATATGGATCTTCGTCATCTAGAACATCAGCAAAACATTCTTCTTCCGTTGAAATTCGGAAAATATAGGAACTATCTGGAAGCAGTGTATGTTTAATATTAGCTATTAGATCTTCATTTTCATTAATAAAAAGTTGATAACTAATTTTATCTTGTGGAATAAAAGTATCAAAGACACGAAATATTTGATCCATATTCCCTCTTCTGAAAACAACAAACTTATCCACCTCTCCAGGTTCATCATTCTCATTTAATTTACATTTTTTATAAACCAGCCGTTCATAAGGTTTTAATTCTATTTTATGAAAACCTTCCATAGCTTCTAACTGGGTTTCAAATATGAGTCTATTATAATAATCCAGAAATTCTTCATCAGATAAGTTTTCAATTATATAGTCATCCATTCCAAGTTCATTGTAAAAATAATCACAAACTTCTTCATCGGTAGGTAAGAAATCAAACGTATAGTTAATATTCATTTTGCTTTTTTGATTAATCAATAAATATCTTGATTTTATTTCATCTTTTAAATTAAAGTACTGACCTAAATATTCTAATTTGTTCTATTTTCTCTTAACTTAATTAGGTTATCTAGAGTAGTTTTCATAAATTCAATTTCAGCTTCATCTAAATCATTCAAACCGTAAATAAGTTGAGATTCTGGACTTTCATCATTATCAAGAAGAGATAATAAATTAACATCAAGACCGTAAGCAATTTTAATTAAAGTATCGATTTGAGGTAAGTTTTTAGCATTTTCTATATCGGAGAATTGCTGAGTTTTCATTCCGATTCTATTACATACCTCATTCTGTTTTAACTTTTTAGCTTTTCTGATTTTCTTTATATTATTGGCAATTGTTTTAGTTAATTCAACTTTGTCTATATCCATAATAAATAATTAAAGAATAGACCTATCTATATTTCTTCTTTTGTTCTATAGAATTGTAGAACAAGATTTTATTAAAGGTGTTTATTCTTTTATTGAAATGATAAGGGATAAGCACCTTTTCTTTTATCAATCTAATGTAAACTAAATTAGTTGCTAGTAAGTTGACATTAAAGGAGAAATTGACAAAAAAGTTTCCAAAAAAAACAAAGAAAAGTTTCCAAAAACAGAATAAAGTTGACAAAAAGTCATATTAGATTACAATAAAGTTTACTTAATAATTGAGTTGTATTAATAAACAACTTATCTAATAAAAAAGGTAAAGAAATGAATGAAATTATTAGTAAACTCATTAGATCAGGAGAATCGCTGCATTTAGAACTTAAAGAAGCTAATGAAAAATTACCACGTTCTCTTTGGGAAACCTATTCTTCCTTTGCTAATACTGATGGTGGAACAATTCTTTTAGGAATTAAGGAAAATAAAAATGAAGTTGAATTTGATAAAAGATATGAAATTACAGGAGTTAATAATCCGGAAAGTTTAATTACTGACTTTTGGAATAATATAAATAATGATCAAATAGTCAATTCAAATATCCTAATGGATAAAAATGTTAAAATTATTGATTCTGATAGTTCATTTATTATAAAAATTGATGTACCTAAAGCTTCTCAAACAAATAAGCCAATCTATATAAGAGGAAATCCTTATAATGGTACTTTCCTGCGAAATTTTGATGGGGATTATAAAGCTAGTATTGAAGTAGTTAATGAAATGATTAGGGATTCGTCAATTTCAGGTAATGATGGTGAATTAATTGAAGGTTATACTCCTGATGATATAGATTTTGAGACATTACAAAATTATCAAAATGATTTCAGAAATTCTCATCGTAATCATATTTGGAATAATATTGATGAAATAGAGTTTTTAAAAAATATAGGTGGTTATGCTTTAGATAGAAGAACAGGAAAATGGTGGCTAACCGCTGCCGGTCTTTTAATGTTTGGAAAAGGTTTATCAATTAGGGAATATTTTGATAATATTCGCATGGATTATTTAGATCAAAGTAATCTATTACCGGATCAAAGATGGTCTGACCGATTGACTTATGATGGCAGCTGGGAAAATAATCTCTATAATTTCATTAATAAAGTTATACCAAAACTTATAAGTAATTTAAAAAGTCCCTTTCAATTAAATGGAATTAAACGAAATGACGATTCTAATGTTATGAAAGCTATAAGAGAAGCTGTAATTAACATGTTAATTCATTCTGATTATAAGATTAGTGGAATATTAAAAATTATAAAAAAAGATAATGGTCTTCAATTTTCAAATCCTGGGTCGCTTATTCTTTCAGTTGAAGAAGTAATGCATGGTGGTTATTCCAGAGCACGAAATCCAAAGATTCAAAAAATGTTTGAGTTAATTGGTTATGGTGAAAGTATCGGATCAGGCTTCTCAATGATTTTAAAAACCTGGCAAGAAGAAGGTTGGCGGCTTCCAGATCTAAATTATAATAGTTTTTTAAATCAGGTAGAATTAAATTTATGGATGTTTCCTTTAATTTCTGATGAATTGGAAAAATATTTAAAACAATTATATTTTATTAGTTTTGATCAATTAACTAGAACAGATAAAATCATTATTTTAACAGCCCTTATTGAAGAAGAGTTCTCAGAGAAACGTCTTAAAAATTTACTTGGTTCAGACAATCTTTTGGTTAAAGAAAGATTAAATTGGTTAATTAAAAATAATTACTTAAATTCAAAAGAATTTCATCATGAAATAAAGTATTTCATTAATCAAGAAAAAATTAAATTCGAAAAAGAAAATCCTGAAAAAAGGTTTTCTATAAATGAGACTACTAATTCTTCTGAACTGAATTTAAATAAAACCCAGAAAAAAATAATTGATTATCTTAACAACAATGAAAGTATTTCAATAAAAGAAGTTTTAAAAATAACCAATATAAAAACAAGACAAGGTGCTCATAAAGCTTTAAAGCAGTTAATAAATAAAGGATTAATAACAATGTCTAAAATAGGTAAAACAAGTTATTATTATTTAACTTATGAGTGGAAAGTTTTAAAAAAAATACAGATAAATTGAAATAATTCGAGAAAAAAGATAAGATAACAAACAGAATAAACATCACTAAAGTCGGTTTGTTATCTTTTTAGAAAGTGGTTATATTTTACCACGGACCGGCTTGGAAAGGTTAAAAATTGTTATCTATTTTAGAAAATATTTTGTCTCCATTTAGTAAATGTTTCAGCCGGAACAAACCGTTTTTCTATTTTTGTCTCGTTATTATTTCCTTTATGCTTTTAACTGATGATTCGGGAATAACCTCTTTTATTAGAATTTTATTTTTAGACCCAAAAACCTATGATAATCTTCTGAAGTTCTTTAATGCCCAGTCCTATAGTCTGAATAAGATTACCAGCCAGTGGTTAAGCATTATTGAAAGCTCACCTCAGGCTCTTCTATTTGAAAACCGGGGTATTCTAATTGGCGATCATACTAAAGTAGCCAAGGAAGGACGCAGAATGCCTGCCGTCAAGGCCCATCACCAGGAATCAGAGGATCTAGGGAAACCTGCGACTATTTATGGTCATCATTTCGGGATGGTCGGTATTCTTATTGGAAGGGGCAAGCAGAATTTGTGTACCCCGCTCCAACTTAGAATCCATGAGGGAGCTGAACAAATTTCCTTCTGGAAAAATAGGATTCCCATGGGCCGAAATGAACGTCTCATCAGAGAAGGCCTTCAAATCAGCAGCTCCAGCAGCCGGGATAATTATCTTCTTTTGGACCGCGATTTCATGAATAAAAACGGAATCCGGGCTATTCTAGAACATAATGCCAGTGCCTGCAATAAGCTAGACCTGGTTGGCCGTTGCAAAAGTAATGTTACCTGCAGGAGAAAACTGACTCAAACCGAAAAGGAAATTTTAAAAAAAGAAAAACGCCCTGGCCGTCCAAGAGAATATACCAAACCGGTTAAACCATTTACCTGGTTTGATGAATTTAAAGATGAATTTAAAAGCATCCAGTTGTCAGATGGTTGTGTTATTAAACTTTTTAGCCGGATTGAATACTGGCATGGGATGAAGCTTAAGTTTGTCCTGGAAGTCGACCAGAACCGAAAGCTTATCTACTATTCAACAGACCTGAATCTGCGGGCTCTTAAAGTCGTCCAACTCTATAAGATGCGTTTTAATATAGAAATTACTTTCTTTGGCCTCAAACATATTGTTCATGGCTTTAGTTATCATTTCTGGGTTAAGGATTTTCAAAAGCTGACTAAATTTAGTAAAGACCGTCTTGAAAACGTCAGTGACAGTTTAAAACCTAAAATAATAAAATGTATTGAGCGAATTGAACGATCTGTCAATTTTGCTGGTATAGCCCTGGGGGTTATCCAGTTTATGGCTCTAAGAGCCGGTTTGGAGTTTTCTCCAAAAGAAATCCATTATCAGCGCACCTACCGTCATGAAGACAGAGTCAGTGTCGAGCAGTTTCAGCATCTCTTTGGGGGCATTTTTGCCGTTTTACTTGCTCAAAATCCGGATAGTGTAATTAATAAAATTATTCGGCAGTTTTCTAAGGTCTGATTTTCAGTCCAAAATCAGATTTAAAGGTTAAAATTACTTAAAAACAGCTTATTTTTTAAATTATTCTAGTATTTAAGGGTGAAGTGCGTCCTGAATTAATAAAATTTTATTTTTTAAACTTTCAACTCATAAGTTATAATAATAAATAAAACAATTTTTCTATTTAGAATTATTTATAAAACTTAAGAAAAAAAGACCCACTTTAG
>CANQNI010000089.1 GCA_947625175.1 uncultured Eubacteriaceae bacterium
TAGTGTTGTTAATAGTGATCATGTTCAAATTAATATAAATAAAAATCATAAAACAGCTAAGAACATTCAACTTAATAAAGCCTTTACAGTTAATATAGCTACAGTTGATACAATGAAACTAGCTGATTATGTTGGAATAGTTTCTGCTAATAACGTTCCAAACAAGGTTAAACAGGCTGGTATGTCAGTTTTTCGTTCAATTCTCGTCGATGCTCCTATATTGGAAGATTTCCCGATTTGTTTAGAATGTGTAGTTGAAGACATCAGCGAATTAGGTCAAACCTTAAAAATAGTTGGAAGGATTTTAAATACTGCAGTTGAAGAAACTGTATTAGATGATCAGGGCCAAATAGATCCTCAAAAACTCCAGGCTATTACTTTTGATCCAGTCCAAAATACTTATATAGCTTTAGGAAAAACGGTTGGTCAAGCTTTTTCTATTGGAAATGAAATAAAATAATTTATGCCCCTAAATGGGGCTTTTTTAAAAAAGTAAGTATAAAATTCCAAATATAATGGGTTGATGAAGGATATAGATTAATAAAGAATGTTCACTAATAAAAGTAAGAACAGGAAATGGTTTACTTTTTAAATAAACCAGCTTTTTATATTTTTTTAAAACAAAATATAAAAAGTATCCCGTTAAAAATAAAAAGTACCATGGAAAGAAAGAAAAATAATCAGCTGAAGAAAATCCCTGAAATGGAAACCCTATTAGAGTTAATATCCAATTAGGCTCAACTGAATATAATGAGCTAGGTAATTTAAATAAATTAAAATCACCAAATCCTAAATATCCATAATTAATATTTCTAAATATAATAAAAAGAAATATAGCTATACTAATTCCTAAAACAGGGTTAATTTTATTATAAATTTTTTTTAAAGGAATAGTTACTAAAATTGCCAATCCAATAAATGTTAAAACACCAAAATTAATATTCATTCCAAGTGGAACAAGATAAGTAAATAGACTTATGATAAGTCCCCAAAAACTTACTATTAATCCTTCTTTTAAACTTTTTTTAGCAAACGATTGACAAAAACCTGCGATTAAAATAAAACTCCAACATATATACTGTTCCCAAATGAATCCAATTGAACTATTAAACCATCTAATATTAACTCCAAAAATATAAACCAAATCAAAAAGAGTATGGTAAATAACCATATTAATAATAGCTAAAGCTCGTAGATCATCAATTATTGAATATCGCATTATAGATAAGTTTGATTATCCCATGACTTTGGATTTTCCAACATAAATTTTAAGTAGGCTGCACCTTCAAGATTATCGAAGTCACAAATTGTACAACTGGTTTTTCTAGCAGCTTTTAAGATTGTTAAAGCTATAACAGTTCCAGCAGTTATATATTCAACGCGTTTATCAGGTAAACCGACTATCTTTTTTCTTTCTTCGATATTTGTACTAATAAATTTATTTAAACAATTTCTAATTTGATCATAAGAAATTATTGTTTTATGAATTTTATCACTGTCATAAATAGGTAATTCTTTAACTATACTGGCTAAAGTTGTTATAGTACCTCCTATTCCAACTAATCTAAATTCAGAAGGTAAATCAAAAGATTTTAAAGAATTGTTAATTAGCTTAAATGAATAATTTTCAAGACGTTTTATTTCTTCTTGAGTAATATGATTTTGATCTTTCAGGAAATTTTCAGTTGATCTAACACAACCCAATTCTAAACTAACCTTATTCTTTATTTCTTTATCTCCATAAATAAGTTCAGTACTTCCTCCACCTATGTCAAAAATTAAAATAGGTCCAGTAAAGCACTGAGAGACACCATAAAATCCATATTCAGCTTCAGTTTCCCCACTAATGATATGCACATCTAATCCAAAGCACTCTTTAACTTCATTAATTAAGACTTGGCTATTTTTTGCCTCTCTCATGGCACTAGTTGCATAGATATAAACATGATGAACATCATAATCCTGAGCTATTTTCTGAAATTCTCTGAATGCTTCAATATTTCGTTTAATAGAATTTTCACTTAATTCACCTGTCGAAGTAACATCTTTTACTAAATTGGTATATCTTAAACTTCGAACTACCTGAAAAAGTTTTCCTTCTTTATTTCTTCTAAAAATTAACATCCGGATTGAATTTGATCCTAAATCAATTACTGCATTATTTATTTTTTCAAATTTAATCATTTTATTATTCACCTTCAGGAATTTCAGTTTCTTCTATATTCTCTTCAGAATTATCAAGTTCAGTTTCTTCTGGACTTAATGGTTCCTCGGTTGTTTCATCTATTATTTCTTCTGCTGGTTCTATTTCAGAATTAGTAGTTTCGTCATTTTGAATAGATTCCTGAGAATCCTGGGTATTATCTTTTTTATTATTTTTTGCCTGTTCCTGAAGAGAATTTTCTACAGGAATAACGATTTGTTCATTTGGATAATATAACTCAAGGTACATTCTGGCTACTCTTTCAATATGGCTTTGCGTACCAATTTGAGCAATTTCTTCATCTAACTGACTATTTTGTTCCTGACCTTCTGCAATCTGATTAATTAAATCATTTTTCATTTTGAGTAGTCGTAATGTTTCTAAGGTACTCGAACCAAAGGTGGCTGAAAAGGCTACTAAGATTATAGTAATTACAATAATATAATTAATATTTCTTTGAAAGAAAATTGAAATTTTTTTAAGATTCATCAGCTAAAATTCTATACATTTCCGAAGCTTTATTTTTTGGAGTATGTTCCTCTAAATTTTCAATAACAACTGTTTGTTTTCTTCCTCCAAAATTAATAGTAACTCTGTCTCCAACATTAACCTGAGAGCCAGGTTTAGCTTCTTTATTATTTATTAATATTCTACCAGCTTCACAAGCAGATTTACTAATAGTCCGTCTTTTAATTATTCGGGATACTTTTAAAAATTTATCTATTCTCATAGTGATATAAAAAAACTCAGCTTGGTCAGCTGAGTCTGATTTTTAATTAAATTTACTTTTATAGGTTTTTCCAATTTTAAGTGCTGGAGTTTTAGACGCTTTAATTTCAATTGTTTCACCAGTTTGAGGATTTTTACCTTTACGTGCTGCACGTTCACGTAGTTCGAATGTTCCGAAACCGATAATATTAACTTTTTCTCCAGCTTGTAGAGCTTCAGTTAAGGAATCAATAAAAGCAGTAAGTGCTCTTTCAGCTGATTTTTTATCTGAATCTAATTTATCAGCCATTGATTCGATTAGTTGACTTCTATTCATATTAACCTCCGAATAATTTCAACTGTTACATTATACAATAAATAATTTTTATAAAAAGAATTATTTATTATTTTTTACATTTGTCCAAATATTTTCTAATTCGTCCAGATTTAAATCAGTTAACTCACATCCTTGATGTTTAACATAATTTTCCATCTTTTCAAAACGGTTAATAAATTTTTTATTAGCTAAACGAAGAGCTTCCTCAGGATCAATCTCTGATAAACGAATAACATTGACAATAGCAAAAATTAAATCGCCTAGTTCTTCTTCAAGTCGTTCTTTACCTTCATTATTATCAAAAACCTCTAAAACTTCATTAACTTCTTCATTAACTTTTTCCATAGCTTTTCTTGGATTGTCCCAATCAAATCCAACTTTACGAGCTTTATGTTGAATTTTATCACTTTTTAATAATTCAGGTGTTTGAAGAGGAATTCTTTTCATATCCTGAGAAACAGAGTCAATATCTTTTTCTTTCTTTTTAATTTGATCCCAGTTAATTAAAACTTCATTAACAGAATTTACAGCAGTATTTGAAAAAACATGGGGATGACGATGGATCATCTTCGTTGAAATATCCTCAATAACATCATAAATATTAAATTCAGCATTTTCAGTAGCTATTTGAGAATGAATTAAAATTTCAAACAAAAGATCTCCCAATTCTTCTTTTAGATTATCAATATCCTGATTATCTAAAGCCTCAATCACTTCATAGGTTTCTTCAATTAGATATCGCTTTAAAGATTCATGCGTTTGTTTTCTATCCCAAGGACAACCCTCTGGTGATCGAAGATGAGCCGTTATTGCAACTAATGAATTAAAATCACGGTTTAACTTAGGATTTTTCTTTATTAATAAAGAACTTAAATGATCCACTTCGTATCGATCTAGTTCAAAGAGTTTAATCTGAAATATTTCTTCATCATTTAGACCGGCATGTTTAATTAGAAAAACTTCAGTTTCATCAGGGTAAAAATTCATTAATTTAAGTTTTAACTCGCTTAAATAATAATTGTGCCAGACTTCATTAATTAATAAATTACATTCGGGATCAAAGGAAAAACTATTATCTAAGACCTGATAAGCATCAACAATCTTGGTTGATTCACCTAAATCTATTTTTAAACTATCAGCAATAACATCTAGATAGCTTAAACCAGGAATAATTTTTAAGTTAAAATTGTTAGCTTGAGAATTAATTAAAAGTTCAACTGTTTTTTCATTAAAAAGAGGATTTCCTGGAACAGCATAGTAAATATTATTATATTTAACACGCTCAATTAGATCATCAACAATTGTTTGATAAATATTTTCAAAGGATTCATTTGATTCATATAATTTATCGTAACTTTCAAACTTAATTCCAATTTCTTCAAAGTCTTTAATACAAGGGTGAATCGCAGTTCTTAAGATAATAGGGTTAGATTTAATTAAGTTATATGCTTCTAGAGTAATGTTATTGATATTTCCAGTTCCTAATCCAATAATTGTTAAAGTATTCATTATTGTAAAAATTTGTTAATTCGTTCGTAACTTGGTCTTAAATATTGATTTCCTGGAAGAGAATCCAGTAATTCTTCTGATAAACCATTTGTCATAATAACTGCTATATAATAAACAATAACTCCAAAAATAACAGAAATAACAACTCCTATAGCGCTCGAAATAATAGTACTAATTGAACTTGGAATTATTAGTTTTATTAAATGATAGACAGCCTGAACACCTAATCCCATTAAAATAGTTGAGAAAGTAAAGGAAAGTAATTTCCCCCAACCTAATTTAACATGACTAATCCTCTGTAAAAAGATGTAATTAGAAACGGTTAAAAAGATAAAGGTTATTAAACCTGCATAAATTATTCCAAATATATTAATTTCGGGAATTGCCAGGAAAAACCAGGCTGAAACAAAGCGAATAACAGTAGCAATAGCTAAAGTAAATAATGGAATAAAAAACTTATCAATACCTTGTAAAATACTTTGGAAAGTATTGGACAGCATCATAAAGATCGTTACATAGGCATAAAGATAAAGATAATATCCACAATCTGACCCAGGGAATAGAATATCGCTAACACCATAAGATAAAACAGAGAGACCAACACAACAAGGTAATCCAACTAATAATAAAACCTGAATTGCTAAATTAATTTTATCATTTAAAATATTTTGTTCTTTGAGTGCGAATGATTCAGAAATAGAAGGCATAAAAGCAACAGCTAAATTACCACTGATAACCAAAGGAATATTAATTAGAATTTCAGCATTACCAAAATCTCCAATCATGGTAGTGGCCATATCAGTGTTAATTCCAGCTAAGGCTAATCTTGGTACATAAATAAAAGAATCAAAAACTGCAAATAAAGAAACAACTGAAGAAGTTAAGGTAACTGGTATAGCAATATAAAGTAACCGGATAAATAAATCCTTTAAACTTTTCTTTCTTTCTTCTTTTTCTGCTGCTGAATAAACCCTACGTTCTCTTTTCTTAAATAACGGAAATACAAAGAGTAATACACCTAGCGCTGCTAATCCACCAGCAGTGGCACCAAAAACAGAACCAGCAACCCCAATTCCAATATCATTAAGAACATAAACACCAAAAGCACAGATAGCTAATCCCAGAACTACTCTTACTATCTGTTCAACGATCTGAGATATGGCTGTTGGATTCATTAATTGAAATCCCTGATAATAACCACGATAAGCACAACATAATGAAATAATTAATGGAGCAGGAGCAATAGCTATAATAGACCAAAAGGAATCTTGAGGCCAACCAGTAAAATTAATAATAGCTTGAGCTCCAAATAAAAGAATAGCCGTTGAAATACCCCCAACAGCTATAAGGGTTCTAAATGATACTGTTAAGGTATCAGTAACAGCTTTATAATCTTTTAGAGCTAGGTTTTCACTAACCATTTTTGAAATAGCTACTGGAATTCCTACAGTTGAAACCATTAAGAGAAAATTATAAATATTTGTAACGTTATAGAAAATTCCATTTCCATAACTACCATACATATGGTAAAGAGGAACCTTAAAAAAAAGCCCCAGGAGTCTTGATAAGATTCCTGCGGCAGCTAGAACAGTGGCTCCTCGTATAAACGAATTATTTTTATTCTCACTGCTCATTATTTATTCTCTTTAAGCGCGAATTCTATTTTCGAACTTTTCAACTTTAAATTCAGTTTCAAGTGAATTAGCATATTCTTCTAAAGGTGTTTGT
>CANQNI010000090.1 GCA_947625175.1 uncultured Eubacteriaceae bacterium
TTAACAAAAGAAATGCCATTTATTCCTTTTAAAATTTTCTGTGCTTCAATAAGCCCTGATTTTTTTCCGTAAGGTAAATCAATTTGGGTAGTATCTCCAGTAACTATAATTTTAGATCCTTGTCCAAATCGGGTTAAAAACATTTTCATCTGTTCTGGAGTAGTATTTTGAGCTTCATCCAGGATAATATAAGCATTTTCTAATGTTCTACCCCTCATATAAGCTAAAGGAGCTACTTCTATTAAACCTTTTTCCATATTTCTTTTAAAAGAATCGCCACCTAATATGTCAAATAGAGCATCATAAAGAGGACGTAGATAAGGATCAACTTTTTCCTGAAGATCACCAGGAAGAAAACCTAAATGCTCCCCAGCTTCTATTGCTGGTCTGGTTAAAATTAATCTTTCTACTTCTTCATTTTTAAATGCTGTTATAGCTTTAGCCATAGCCAGATATGTTTTACCGGTTCCAGCAGGCCCCACACCGAAGATTATATCGTTTTGATCAATAGCATCTACATATTTCTTTTGACCAAAAGTTTTAGGTCTAATTGGTCTACCTTTTGTTGTATAACAGATAATTTGTTCATAAAGATTAGAGAAATGTTCTTTATTCTTTTCACCTTTTACAGATAATAAATACTCAGTTGTATCTTTATTAAATGGAACACCTTTAATTGCATTACTTTCTAATTCTTTTATTACTTCAAGAGCTTCTTGGACATTTTTATCTTCACCAACAATCCGAATCAAATCATTACGACAAAAAATTTCTACGTTTAAATTATCTTCAATACTTTTAATATTTTCATCATACTTTCCTAATATGTTAGAAAGTACATCTATATTATTAATTTTATATTCTTGTGAAACTGGTAACAATAAAATTCCTTCTAGCTGGAAATTTGAAATTGAGTTTTAAATTTTAAATTTCCAGTTCTTGTTTAATCTAATTGACAAGATACTGGAGAATCCTTAGGTTGATTTTCCAGGTAGTTAACATTGTATTCAGTTAAAATATTGGCATCTGGAATATACTTTCGAACTAGATTTTGAATTTTATCATCTAATTCTTCATTATTGAGCTTATCATAATCAACTAAAACATGTAAATCTACTTCATTATTGTCTTTATTCCAGTTAAAACCATGGACATTCTTTATTTCTTCTAAATCATTTAATTCTTTTTGCAATTCCTGATAAATTGGAAAAATTTGATCATTACAATAATTAACAGTAAGAAGACCAATAGTTAAATCGATCCCTAATTTTCGATATACTTCCGTTTTAGCTTTTCTGAAACCTAAATAAATTTCTTCTGCGATAGTATCAGCCGGAACTTCAGCATTTACTGTTCCTCTTAAAATTCCAGTTCCATTGTCATTAACTCTTAAATCATAAACTCCAATTATTGGTGGATATTTCATGAGAATATTTGTAATTGAATTGCCTACTGAAGCCTTAATCGGTTTACCAATTATTGAAGAAATTCCATTTTTGAATCCTATAATTCCAGTTAATAGCATTAAGGATGCTATAACTAATCCTACCCAACCATCAATGTCGATATGAAATTCTCGGTAAACTATAGTTGCAAAAATTACTAAAACTGTTGAAAATGTTGATAAAAGAGCATTTCTACTAGCTGTAATAAGACCTGCTGAATTATACTCTTTTCCTACTTTTTTATCATCAAAATATAAAAACAATTTACCTAAGATAGTTACTCCAATAATAATTAATTGAATTGTTGTAACTGAAGAAGGCTGTGGCGCTAATATTCTTTTAAATGAAGTTTCAAAATAATGCCAACCAGCTATTATAACTAAAATACTCCCAATAATAGCAGTTAGAAACTCAATTCTACCATAACCATTTGGATGTTCTTTATTTGGTTTTTTATGGGCTATATAAATCCCAACTGTTGAAATAATATAAGAATAACTTTCGGTTAAAGAACTCATCGCATCTGATTCTATAGCTAAGGAATTCGACATTACCCCAATAAAGTATTTAATTATAGCTGATAAAACACAAACACAAATTCCAATGATAGTGGCTTTTAAAATATTTTTCTTTCTGTTCTGTCTTTTAAGGTATCTTTCGTGAGGACTTAATTCCTGATAATCGTTATCTTTTGAAATAACTTGGTCTATCAGATAACCATTCCTATTTACTGTCTGGGTATTCATTTTAAACCTTCGTAAGTTAAACTTAATAAATTTATACCCAACTAAATAAGTATCTTTAATGATAAATATAATAAAAAGAACCTAAAACATATGTTTTAGGTTCTTCAATTTACGAATTTGATCCCTCACTGTCCGCTCTAATCAAGGTTAAACTATCATTTGTTCCAAGACCTTCACCAGTAAAAATCATCTTATCATTATTTTCAAAAACAACGGTTACTTTACCTGGATCATTACCTTCAAGAGTTAAAGAATCGCCATCTAAAGTATATTTTCCACCTGAGTCATTAGTTATATCTTGAGTTGATCCATCATTTTTAGTTTCTGTTGAAAGACTTTGAATAGTGTAGGTACCGTCATCTTTAAATTCATAAGTATAGATTACAGTTACTGATTTAACATCAGTTCCGGTTGTAGCATCGTCTGAACCAGCGTTAACTGATTCGCTTTCCCAAGATCCAATAATTGTTTTATTTGGATCTTCTTCAGCAGTTGAACTTGAACTATCAGTCGTAGAACTGGAGCTTGAACATCCAAAAAGAACTAAACAACCTAATAATATGGTTATTAATAATACTGATAATTTCTTCATTATTACTCCTATAAGATTTATATTGTTAATTCTTTTTTACCCATAATCAAAATAATCATTAAACTTAATTGAAATAATTTATAATAAAAAATCCGAGGTCTCCCTCGGAAAATTCTTATTCTAACATATAAGCTTTTTCAATTCTTTGATCTTCTAATGGTTTATCCATTCTATTTCTAGGTGCATTAACTATTTTATCAATTTCATCCATACCAGAAATAACTTTTCCAAAAGCCGCATAATCACCATCTAAATGAGGTGCATCATCAGTCATGATAAAGAACTGAGAACCAGCAGAGTTAGGATCCATAGCTCTGGCCATAGAAATAACTCCTCTTTCATGTTTTAAATCATTTTTAAAGCCATTATTAGAGAATTCACCTTTTATTGTATATCCAGGGCCACCCGTACCAGTTCCATTTGGATCACCACCTTGAACCATAAAACCTGGTATTACTCTATGAAAAATTAAACCATCATAAAATCCATCTTTTACTAACTTTTCAAAATTCTTTACCGTTTCTGGTGCAATTTCTGGATATAATTCAATTTCAACCTTTTTTCCATTATTAACTTCTAAAATAACAGTATCTTTTTTTTCACTCATTTCAATCCTCCTAGATTTCAATTATAGTGGCTCCTCCGCCACCTTCACCCGGACCACCTAAACGATATGATTTTACGTATTTAGACTTTCTTAGGTAATTATGAACTAGATTTCTAATTTTTCCTGTTCCAAATCCATGTATTACTTCAAGTTGGTCTACTCCGGAGACTAAAGCATCATTAATAAAATTATCTAATAGTAATTCAGCTTCATTAACTGTTTTACCCCTTAAGTCTAGTCTTTTATCCATTTTTTGAGGATTTGTTTTATTTTTAAAATGATTTAAAGTTTTTGATTTTTTAGGTTTTAATATAGTTAATTCATTTGGTTTAAATTTCATTCGAATGGAACCAGAAGAAATTTCTATTCTTTTTTCTTTTCTTAAAATATCTGAAACTATAGCTTCCTGATCTAAGCTTTTAATTAAAACCCGATCTCCCTTATGAAAATCTTCAAATTTAGCATTTTTTTCTTTAACTTCATTTCTTTTAATTCCTAAACTATCGATATTTTCATTTAAATTTTTTATTCCTAAACGTAGAGATTCCAGATACTTATTATCTACTTGAGTTGTAGCTTTAGATTGAATATTTTGAATCTCCCGATAGATAAAATCAGTTTCCCGTTTTGTTGAATTAACTAATTTTTTTGCATCTGCTTTTGCTTTTTCTATAATTCGGTCTCGCTGTTTCTCTGTTTTTTCCAATTCTTTTTTTTGTTTGTTAAAGAGTTTTTGGGCTTCTAATTTTATTTCCTTAGCTCTTCTTAATTCTTCTTGTGCGTTAAATCTATCTTCTTGAGCTTTATCAAGAGATTCATTTAGTTTTAACTGATCAAAACTCATTCTATTTTTTGAGTTTTCAATAATTTTTTCAGAGAGTCCTAATCTTTTAGCAATTTCAAATGCATTGGATCTCCCAGGAACGCCTATGATTAATCTGTAAGTTGGTCTTAAGGAATTAACATCAAATTCAACTGAAGCATTTTCAACATTTTCTTCAATTAAAGCGTATTCTTTTATTTCGGGGTAATGAGTAGTAGCAATAGTTAGGTTATTACTATCTTTTAAAGAATCTAATATAGAAACAGCTAGGGCTGCACCTTCTACCGGGTCGGTTCCTGCGCCTAATTCATCTAATAAAATAAGCGATTCGTTATTATTATTTTTTAGAATATCAACGATATTTGTAAGATGAGATGAAAAAGTTGAGAGATTTTGTTCTATACTCTGTTCATCCCCAATATCTGCATAAACGTCCTGAAATATCTTTAATTTTGAACCACTTTTAACTGGAATAAAAAGCCCAGCCTGATTCATTAAAGTTAGTAATCCAATCGTTTTTAAACTAACAGTTTTACCTCCCGTATTAGGGCCTGTAATGACAAGTATCTTTGTTTCAGGATTAATAGTAATATCTGAAGTAACCACTTTAGATCGATCAATTAAAGGATGTCTTGCCTTCTTTAAATCGATTTCATTATTTGTTAGTTCTATCTGCTGAGATTCAGTATCTAAGGCAAAATTAGCTTTAGCAAATAAAAAATCTAAATCTAATAAATTTTGATAATTTAAAGTTAATTCTCCATAATAATTTTTTATTTCTCCAGTTAGTTTCTTTAAAATGTGATGAATTTCCTTTTGTTCTTCAATTTCTAATTCATTGAGTTCATTATTTAATTCAAGAACGCTTAATGGTTCAATAAACAAAGTAGAACCTGTAGAAGAACGATCCATAATAGTTCCTGGAATTTGATTCTTATAACCACTTTTAACAGGAATAACATACCTTCCGTTTCTAATCGTGACTAATCTATCTTGAAGATATTTTTCATTGTTTGGATTATTAACAATTTTATCTAACGTTGAATCAATTCTTCTATTCTTAATATCTTTTTCGCGCCGAATTTGAGCTAGTTTACTTGAAGCATTATCAAAAATTTCACTATCTGATTTAATCTTTTTTTCAATATTTCTAATTAAGAAATCAAGATTAGTGAAAGATTCATAATAACGGTATAAGTAATTTAAATTACTTAGTTTTTCAGATTCTTTAAAATAATGAATTAAATTTAAAATTACTCTTAAAAAACTTACAATATCGAGTAATTCATTAGGAGACAAAACAGAATCAATTTTAGCTCTATTTAATAAATCTGGAATATACTCAACTTGAGAAACAGGTGCTTTTCCTAATTCAAGACTTAATTGAACTGCTTGATCAAGTTCCTCATGCAAATATTCAATATCGTCCCGTTTTGTATATGGTTTTAATGATAGTATTCTTTCCTTTGTTTGAGGATTACTGCTGTATTCACTTAAATTGTTTAATATCTTGTTAAATTCTAATATTTCTAAAGTACGTTGATTCATAGTAAAAAAAAGATTCACTAAAACAGTGAATCTATGTTAATTAAATTGTTTATTAATAGTTTTTCTTTTTTTTCTTAATAAAATAAAAAATAATTGAAGTAATAAAATAATTATAGTAAACATTATAAAAAAACTATAATTATTAAAAAGAGATTTTACTCTAACATTATTATCAGCATAAATAGGAATTGTTTTAACTGTTGAATTATTATTACTCAATACTATAGATCCAACTTTATCACCTATATTTATATCTTTAACTAAAATTAACCCGTCATCTTGTTGATTTATATAATTATTATTCCATCTAATGTTTTGCTCATATTCTTTATGATCAGGAGCAAATGAATAAACATTATTTTTAACAGAATAAGATAAATCGCCATCTTTAAAATCACTATTTTCTAGCTTAATTGTACCATTTAAATTTTTATCAGCTAGATTAATTAAGGTATAATTCTGACTTATTTCATCTAAAGCATTTTTGGCTTGTGCGAAAATATTATTATCCGGATAATTAAATAAAACTCCAATTACTTGACTATTACCCATATCAGAACTAAAAACGAAAGTTCTTGAATTATCTCCTGTGGTTCCTGTTTTTCCAGCTTTAAGTAAACTAGAATAAAAAGGATTA
>CANQNI010000091.1 GCA_947625175.1 uncultured Eubacteriaceae bacterium
TCAAGCCAAAATATAAGGAATTACGTTAAAATTATAATTCCTTTTTTTATATTTTAACTTGACTTTAACATAGAAGTCTCCTTACGAAACATTACTACTTCGTTGAAGAAGGGGCTTTCCGCACGATTTCGGTAAATCTCTTAAATTATCCTCTGTTATCTCTTTTAAATCAAAAGCATTTGGAAAAGAATAGATATCTCTTTTTGAATCGAGAAGATGACCATATTCTCTACTTAAAATTTCAATCAAATTTCTAATAGCTGGAATATTTTTATTTTGGGAAATTATGAAAGAGATTAAAGTTTCCCATGGATCTTGTTTTAGAATTCGGATCCCTTTACCATATTCAATAGCTTTTGCAGCAAAATTATCCTTCTTACTTTCCAGTGTTCTAATTGTTTGATAATCTTTTCCGAGATCAAAATATTTAAACCAGGTATTTTCCCAATCATTTTCCGAACAGGAAACCTTAAATTTATTATGATTTAATTTCTTTATCTCAAGTATCTTATTATTTAGAATGAAAAGATAAGTATTATCAGAAATTATACGCGGTCTAAAACATTGACCACTATTAATTATTTTATCTAAATTAAAATCGTCTGTAATTTCGATTACCATAATTCTGTTTTTAAATTTTCTTGTTTAATACTTTGATATAATATTTTATTGAATTTTAAATTTTAATCAATGAAGAAAATCTTTACTTTGATTAAAGTTTTTTTATGGGTGGTTATGGATAATCGTGCAATAGGTTTAATTGATTCTGGTGTTGGTGGTTTTACCGTTTTAAAAGAATTACAAAATTATTTTCCTAATGAAAATTTCATCTATTTTGGAGATTCTAAAAATATGCCTTATGGAGAGAAATCTAATGAGGACATAATTAAACTGGTTAATAATGGAATAGAGTTTTTAATACAGAAAGAAGTTAAATTTATTATTTTAGCCTGTAATACTGCATCATCATTAATTGATAAACTCAGTTCAAGTGTTAAGTTATTTAGCATTATTGAAGCTGGATGTTTAGCTAGTTTAGATTTTGAAAAACAGGGGAAGATCGGTTTAATAGCTACCAGAGCTACGGTTAATAATAAAACTTATGAAGAACAATTAGAAAAAATATCATCAGATTTATCTTTTGTTTCTTATGGAACTCAGGATCTGGCTCGTGTTATTAATAATCAGTTAGATGAAATTAATCTTTTAAAAAAGAATATCCATCAAGCTATTGATCCAATATTAAAACAAACACCGGTTAAGCATTTACTTCTTGGATGTACACACTTTCCTATTGTAAGTGAAACGATAAGAGAGTTATATCCCGAAATCCATTTAATCGATCCTGCTCAAAAGGAATCTCAATTAGTCCAAAAATTTATCATTGAAAATGATTTAGAAAATACTTCTAATAGAGAAGGTAAAACTATAATCTATCTACGTCAAGATCATGATGATTTAATAAGCAAACGGTTATTAAAAGAATTAAATATAAATTTTGAAAGTTTAAATTTTATCAATTAGTTATGGAAAAAAGAAAAATTGCTTATAGTGCCATACAGCCTTCAGGAACATTTACTTTAGGTAATTACTATGGGGCTTTAAAAAATTGGGTTAATCTACAAAAAGATTTTAACTGTTGTTTTTGCGTTGCAAATTTACATGCCATAACAGTTCCACAAGTAGCTTCTGAATTAAGAAAAAGGACTTTTGAATCTTATGCTTTATTATTAGCAACTGGAATAGATCCGAATGAATCTCTAGTCTATGTCCAATCTGAAGTTCCTGCTCATTCAGAACTTACCTGGCTTTTAAATTGTTGTACTTATATGGGTGAGTTATCCAGAATGACTCAATATAAGGACAAATCTCAAAGACAGGGAAAAAATATAAGGGTCGGTTTATTTGACTATCCGGTTTTAATGGCTGCTGATATTCTTCTTTATCAGGCCAATATTGTACCGGTAGGAGCTGATCAAAAACAACATGTTGAACTTTGTAGAGATATTGCAGAACGTTTTAATAATACTTACGGAAAAACTTTTACCCTCCCAGAACCTTACTTTGGTGTTTCTGGTAGAAAAATTAATAGTTTACAGGAACCTACTAAGAAAATGTCAAAGTCAGATGAGAATCAGAACTCTTATATTTCTCTTCTGGACAATAAAGACACCATTATTAGAAAATTTAAAAGAGCTGTTACTGATTCTGAAGCTATTATTCAATATGATCCGGAAAACAAACCTGGTGTATCTAATCTTATTGAAATTTACAGCTGTGCTACGGATAAAAAAATTCCTGAAATAGAATCTGAATTTTCTAATGCTGGTTATGGTGACTTTAAACTAGCGGTTGGGGAAAATGTAGCAATCCAGTTAGAAACACTTCAGAAAAAATTTCATGAATATTTAAGTGATAAAGGTGAACTGGAACGTTTAATGAAAATGAATGCTCAAAAGGCTGAATCTATTGCTTATAGAACTTTATCTAAAGCAAGAAAACGTCTAGGAATAATAGAAATAAAAAAATGAGTTTAACAATTTATACTAGTAAACAATCCGGTGGAGTTAATCCGGCTAGAGAATTTATTTTAAATCAAATTGTTAAATGTTATAAAAAAACAAAATTTAATAAAAGAAGAAAAATTTATGTATTAACCCCTAAACAGGATACTTACCAGGTTGAACGCGAATTAATTGATCTGGTTGGTGATGGAGGTTTGTTGGGAATTCAAATAACTGATTTTGAATCTTTTATTCAACGCATGGTTCAGGAGGAAAGACCTAAAGTAAATATTGTTGATATTCATGGACAATTAATGCTTTTGCAAAAAGCTTTACTTAATATAGAAGACCAATTAGGAATTTATCGTTCGAGTATTCAAGAACCTAACTTTAAAACAGTTATTCTAGATGAAATAGGAATGTTAAAACAAGCTCAACTGGCTCCAGAAAAAATAGAAAGAGGATTAGATAATGTTACTGATAATCTTTTGAAAAATAAACTAAAAGATTTAAGTATTATTTTAAAGGAATTTAATAATCTTCTTGGGAAAGAGCACTTTGATGATGTTGAATTGAATTCCCTAGCTTTAAGTTTAATTCCTGAATCTAAATTTTTAGAGGACATTCAGATATTCTGTCTTGACGAAAACAGTATTAGTTATCCGGAAATTCTTTTTTTATTAAGTATAGATAAAAAGGTTAAACGTATAGAAATAGCTCTAAACACTGATTTAAATCCTTATTCTCCAGATTTCTCAGCTTATATGATTCCTAATCAGGTTTTAAACACTTTTAAACGATTAGCTAAAGAGCTAGGAGTTAAAATTAATCTAAAAAATCTACCTTTAGAAAAGAATATCAGCTCACTTGATTATTTGGCTAGTGAGCTCTTTTCATATAATCCTGAACCTTATAAAGGAAAGGACCAAAAAGTTACTTTGTTTCAGGCAAAGGATCCCTGGGATGAAGTTAAACAGGTAGCTCAAAATATCTTAAAGGATAATTTAAATGGAATAGCATTTTCCTCGATAGCAGTTGCTAGTAATAGTCCTACCGAATATGAATCAATAATTAAGCGAGTATTTTCTCAATATGGTATTCCGTATTTTATTGATGAAAATCATAAAATAATTGATAATCAATTTATTCAGTCTGTTCTATCAGCTTTAGATTCAATTAATAGTAAATTTAACCGGTCAGATATTTTAAGTTATATAAAAAGCGAATTTTCCGGACTTACCCCTGATGAAACAGATCTTATTGAAAACTATTTAATCGAAGCTGGTATTAGATCATTTGAATGGAATAAACCTTTTAAAAGAGTTCCCAGAGCTTGGAGATTAGAAGAAAAAGAATTAGATAATGATCACCCAGTTGTTGCTATACAAAATAAAATTTTAGAGAATTTAAAACCTTTATCCAATTTAACCAGGAAAAAGCACACTATCAATGAATATATTCAAAAAGTTCAAGATTATCTAATTAATACTAAAAGTCAGGAACGTTTAGAAGAAATTGCTGAACTGGTAAGTAAAAATGAGGAGCAGGAGCTTTCAAGTAGATATAGACAAATTTGGAATATTTTACAGGAAATATTAAGTCAAATGCAAAGTGTTTTGGGTGAAGAAAGAATGAGTTTCTCCGATTTTATTACAATTCTAAAATCTGGGATAACTAGTTACGATATTGGAGTTATTCCAGAAGATAATGAAGCAGTAATAATTTCTTCACTTGAAAGAACAAGACTTCCTGAAACTCAAAATTTATATTTCTTGGGTCTTAATGAAGATCTTGTTCCTCTTAAGCATGCTGATGAAACTTTATTAACTGATTTTGATAAAAATCAATTAATAAAATATTATGAAGTCTCTAATCAAATAGTTCAGAATAAAGAATTTAGTCATCAATTAGAAGAGAATAACTTATGGTTTTTATTGACCAAAGCAAGCAATAAAGTATATTTTACTTACCATACTTATACAACTTCAGGTGATAGAGCTTATCCATCTCGTTATGTTGATGTTCTCCTAAAAATTTTTGGAAAACAAATTTTTCAAAAACCCACCAAATTTTTTAGTTTATTATCTCCTTCCCGAGCTAACGTTATTTTAGAAAATTTTCTTAATGATAATGAATATAATAAAATTAAACGAATTCTTAATGAGTGGTTTTTAGAACATCCAGAAAGTTTAAATACTGTAAAAACATTACCAGTTAAACCTGAAGATTCTTTAGAAGAATTAGACATCAGGGACCTGTTTGAAATTCAGGATGATAAAAATAGGGTTAATATTTCAAGACTTGAGAATTTTGCCAGTTGTCCCTTTAAACATTTTATTGATTATGGAATAAAATTACATGATCGAGAAGAATTTGAAGTTAGGTCTTTTGACACGGGAATTTTTATTCACGAGGTTTATGACCGCTTTCTATCTTCTTTAGTAGATAAAACCAATAAAAATCCTCAGATTTTCCATGAAAATGTTCAAAAATATTTAGATGATTGGGACTATTTTGAAGAAAATTTTGAAAAAATATTTAATAAGATAGTAGAAGAGCTTGAAGAAGTAAAAAGATATCAACATACTGCAGCTTCCCGTCATTTAATTACCAAAGTTAAAAGAATCTGTAAACTAGCTACAAGAATAATGTTAGAACAGTTTAGAGACTCAGAATTTACTCCCATTGAATTCGAACAATATTTCTATGATAAAAGAGATGATGGAATTGTTATTGAAGGTCGAATTGATCGTATAGATGTCAACAATGACAAACATAATCCATTAGTTCGTGTGGTTGATTACAAGACAGGGGACAGGAAGATAAATTATATTGATTTGTTATACGGTAAATCTCTTCAACTAGCTATCTATTTAAATGAAGCCTTAAAACGATTTGGTAAAGATGCTCTTCCTAAAGGTGCTTACTATTTTATAACCAAACATGGAAGTTTTGATTATAAGGATGATTTAACTAAAGATCTTGTGAAGGACTATAAAATGAATGGGATTAATAAAGAAACTGGTACTGAAGATGAGGATATTAAAGGAGGTACATCGAAAAATCAACCAAATAAGTTGAATGATCTAGAAATAGATTCTCTTATGAATTATTCAACTTCTTTAGTTAAAACTCTCACTGATGAACTTAGTTCCGGTAATATTAAAATTAATCCTGTTTTTATAGATGGGAAAAATAGTAGTTGTAAATATTGTAATTATAAAGATATTTGCCGTTTTAATGTTAATAATACTGAATTTGAGTTTAATAAGTTCAATAGTATTAATAAAGATGAATTTTTTGAAAAAATAAAAGAATCGGAGGATCAAAATGGCTGACTTCACTTGGACTGAAGAACAAACACGGGCAATTGATCTTAGAAACAAGAATATCCTAGTTTCAGCAGCTGCTGGTTCCGGAAAAACAGCCCTATTAACTGAAAGATTAAAACGGTTGGTTTTAGAAGATGGGGTTAGTTGTAGAAATCTTTTAGTCCTAACCTTTACTAGAGCTGCAGCTTCAGAAATGAAACAACGCTTTAAGCAAAAATTGTTTGATTCAATAAGCTCGAAAGAAAAAGGTAAACTAACCGATAAAGATATTCTTAATGAAATCAATGCTCTAACTGATGCCCAAATTTCAACTATTCATTCCTTTGCTCAATCGATGATAAAACGTCACTTTCAAGCCTTAGGAATTGATCCGGATTTTAGAATAGCTGATGATGATGAAATTAAATTAATAACTGATGAAACTATAAACGAGGTCTTTGAGAATCTGTTTGAACAACACGAAGAAAACCCATCAAAGGAAACCTTAAATTTTATTGAATTAATGGATCTGTTTGGAGGACAGTTAAATAATGACGAAATTAAGAGATTAATTTC